>CAZIHN010000017.1:0-26705 GCA_964538845.1 uncultured Nitrosopumilaceae archaeon
ATTTTTTCTAATTTCCTTTATTATTTGGGAAAACTTCGTAAGAATTTTACCAAGATTTAATCGACAATTTTTGAATATTTGGATGAAGGACTACCATAGACAGGATATTCTAAGACATTTTTAAATTGAGGAGAAAACTCATATCAATTGTGCTCGCAGAATCATTGTATATAGATTGGAATAACTCTTTTGAAGTTTTAGATAAGGCGTATTCATCTGGTCTATTTGTTCTGATAATAGGTCCCAAGGGGACAGGAAAGACTACTCTTGTGAGAGAATTTGCTTCAAGGAAGGGAATAAGACTAGAATCAATTAACTTCAGTCTAAGAACCCGTGAAAGTCATCTTGTGGGTTCTAAAACTCTAGATAATGGAACTATTGAGTTTGAACATGGGATTCTAGTTAGGTCTATGAAGGAAGGCAATATACTTTATCTCGATGAAATCAATTCTGCCGAAGCAGATGTTCTTCTTCGTTTGGATGAAGCTCTTGATGATAGACGACAAATAGTTCTCAAGGAAGCTGCGGGTGAATTAATAGAGGCTGCCAAGGGGTGGTTTGTTATTGCCACAATTAATCCATTATCACATGTTGGGACCAAAGAGCTTCCTCCACAACTGTTAAGTAGATTTCCATTAAGAATTAGATTAGATTATCCACCAGAAGATATTGAACTTCAAATTGTGAAGAAATATGTGACAGGTAATAACGAAAAGGAAATCCTGCAGGGAATACGGCTGGCTAGTATTTTACGACAGGCGGCTGCTGTTGAAGAGCTATATTATTCTCCTAGTCTACGAGAAACAATAGCATTTGGGAAATTACTTGATTCTGGCATGAGAGCAAGACAAGCAGCAGAAATAGTATATGCAAATGTTTATGCTCAATGGGGAAATATAGAATATCAAAAGGTAAATGACATAATAACGTCATTGTTTGGTAATTGATGCAATCCATACATCTACGAAACGATACATTACTTGAAATATCTACATTCCTTGTTCGAAGATGGTCTGGAAATGATTCTATAACTATTAGCATAATCGATCAAAAGGAGGTGCAAACTAAATTGAGGGAAAATAAGGTCATGATGTTCCCCTTGGAACGCTATCAAGGAACAGATTTTCAAAAGTATCGACAATTTAGAACTGCCTTATGGTATGAAGCGATGAGACTGAGACATTCAAGTAAGATTCTAAGCAACGATCATGCCTTTGGGTTCATACTCAATACTCTTGAAACTAGGAGAATCGAAACTATTGGAAGATGCATTTGGCATGGAATGGATGAGGAGCTAATCTTCAATTATGGAGTTTCTTGGCTTTACAGGCCATTACTAAATACATTATTTGGCAATACAAGAATCGTTGAAGGTTTTGCACAATATTTTCTATTAGGAGATATAAAGGGAGAACTTACGCCAAATTCTTTCGAAAAAGTTCAGAAAGCAAGCAAGTTAGCGACGGGGATAGTGAAAGAGTGTATTGAGAAAAAATATGGCACTGACTGGATCGAAAAGAAAGTATCTGAGATAATTAAGATTTTAGAGATTGATCCGCTCTTGACTATTCCAATTTCAATACCAAGGATAAATCCTGGAATTGCATTATCCGAAAATGAATTTGTGAAGACATTAAGTAAAATCGCGAAATATCGAGAAAGTGATTTTGGTGAATTAGATCCTAGGCTAATTGTTGAAGGTAAGCAAGTTTTTGAGGAATTCAAAGTATTACTAGAGGAAACAAAACGAAATGAGAACAAAGGATTGAACACAGAACTAATTGGAATAAGAATTCCAAATCCTACAAATGTAGATGAGACAAAGATATATGATTTGGATCTAATAAACACTTTGAAATCGAAATTCAAAAAATGGAAATCGGGATGGAAAGAACAGCATGTTTTTGCAGGGGAAGAATTTGATGAGGAAACGTATATTGAGGGACATAATCCATTCATAACTGACAGAAAAATCACTATCAAAACAAAGATAGTAATACTGCTCGATCATTCTTCCAGTATAGCGGACCAGGAATTACAATACAAAAAAGCAACTCTTGCACTCTGTGAAGTTTTGGAATATTTGAAAGTAAAATTTTCACTGTATGCATTTAATACTGAACAAAAACAAGTGATCTGTTGGTTGATAAAACCAGAAAATTTGAAGTGGAATAATATATCTGCAAAAAGACTTGCCCAAATAAAGACAAATGGTAGCACACCTCTAGCTGAAGTGTATCATCTTTTGTTTTCACCTCTTAGATCAAAAAAACCCGATATTTTCCTTACATTAACAGATGGAGAACCATCAGATCCTGATGCTGTTCGAACCGAAGTGAGAGATTTCAAATCTCTTGGAATAAAGATGGTTGCTATTGGTGTTGGTCCTGATACAGGAGATGCAATATTAATAGCAAACAATCTAAAGAAATTGGGATTTGAGCACACATTAGCTGTAAGTAGATTGGGTGACATTCCCAAGCGAGTCTTGAAAGTCTTAGGAACTGTTTGAAATGAAATGTTTGTCAGTATCTCAACCATATGCTGACCTAATAATTAGCGGCAAAAAAACGATTGAGTTGAGAACTTGGAACACAAGATTTAGGGGAAATTTACTTATTCATACACCAATCAAAATAAAAAAAGACGCATGTGAAAATTTGAATATTGACGAATCAAAGCTAAGAACAGGTGTAATTATAGGCAAGGTTGAAATTTATGATGTGAAAGAATATGAATCTCAGGAAGAATTAGAGGCCGACTACAATAAGCATTTATTTGCAGGAGATGAATTCAAAAAATACGGATTTTTGCTTAGGAATCCAGATTCTTTGAGAATTCCAATTCATTACAAAGGCAGTTTGAAATTATTTGAGGCCAAAATAGGAGGGAGGCCATCATATAATGATATGAAAACCGAATTATTTGAAGAAGAGTACAGATATCAGTGGGTGGGAAAGCATTAATTCTAAAAGTTTGAAATAATCTAAATGTTGCTGCTAGGATTTTCTTTTTTGAGTTTTTCCCAGTCCAAAAGAAAATTTTTTAGACCTATATCTGTAAGTGGGTGTTTTAACATCTTTCCTAATACATCTGGTGGTAATGTTACTATATCCGCTCCAATTTTTGCAGCGTCAACTACATGCATTGGATGTCTGATGCTTGCTACAAGAATTTGGGTTGTAAATTTATAATTTTGAAAAACTTGGTGCATTTCTTTGATAAGATCAATTCCATCCTGTCCATTATCATCTAATCTTCCAATAAAAGGACTTACGTATTTTGCTCCGGCTTTTGCAGCTAGTATTGCTTGATTTACTGAAAAACAAAGTGTGATGTTTACAGGAATGTGTTCTGATGTTAATACTTTACAAGCTTTAAGACCTTCTGGCGTTAATGGACACTTTACCACAACATTATTTCCATATCGTCGTAGCCTTCTCCCTTCCTCTACCATACCGTTAGCTTCAGTATTTATCACTTCGAGACTGACATCGCCTTTGATGATTCCAACAATTTCTTCCATTGTTTTCTGGGGGTCACCTCCCTCCTTAGCCAAAAGTGATGGGTTAGTTGTAATTCCATCTACAAGACCCATATCATTATACATCTTTATTGCGACTATGTTAGCTGTATCCAGAAATATCTTCATCTGGTTTGACTCCGGATATTCCTAACAGCATTAGATATATGAATTGATGTAATACCATGTTTTTCTAGCAATAAGGGAATTTCAGAATCTCTAGCTGATTCGCCAAACTGATCATTCACTCCTATTCTTGTTATTTTCACAGGGTATCTATCACATACTGTCTCACAGACAGCAGAGCCCATTCCTGCCAATACATTGTGCTCTTCACATGTAACAATTCCCCCCGTTTCGCGAGCTGCTTTTTCTAAAAGAGTAGAATCTATTGGTTTTATTGAAAACATATCAATTACTCTACACGATATTCCTTCTTGCTTCAGGGAATCGGCTGCATCAAGAGCAAACTTAACAGTGATTCCACATGCGACAATTGAACAATCAGTTCCTTCTCGTAATACTACCCCCTTTCCAACCTCGAAATTCTGGTTGTTTGAATAAATAACAGGGGTTTTTGATCTTGCCATTCTCATATAGCAAGGACCATATACAGATGAGATCATTCGAGTGAGATGTTGTACCATCATTGCGTCAGATGGAATAAAGACCTTGATATTTGGAATTACTCTCATTATTGCAATATCTTCGATCTGTTGATGTGAACCTCCGTCTGGTCCAACAGTTAGTCCACCATGTGATACAACCATTTTTACATTTAATCCATTTTTGCCATTTCTTGATGGATATGCAATTCCATTGCGTATTTGATCCACACATCTTCCAGGAAGAAATGCGGCGTAAGTACTTGCGAAGGGTATCTTTCCTTCATTTGCAAGACCTGCAGAGATAGTTATAAGATTTGCTTCCGCAATTCCAACATTAAAGAATCTATTTGGAAATTTCTTTCCAAAAGGTTTTGTTTTAAGTGAGTCAGTAGTGTCTGCACCAACTACAACAATATCAGGATTTTCGTCTCCTAACTCAATTAGAGTTTCACCATAAACTGTCCTCATATCTGTAAACTCTGTCATGAAAAACCTGCCTCATTAGCAATCTGTAGAAGTTCTGTTTTCTTTTTTCCTACTTCATGTAGGTTAATCCATTTGTTCACAAGCTCGTTTCCTCCTAGATTATAGGCTTTGGAAATGAGAATTTTCCTCCTCGCATGCATCAATTTTTTTCTAAATTCACTAATCGTTCCTCGTACATCCTTTTGTCCAATTATTGCACTACCACCAACGAATATTCTAGCACCATCAAAAAAACACGATTCAACATTGGATAAATCTACCCCTCCATCTGCCTCTATTAGACCTTCAAATTTTCTTTCCGATAAGAATTTCATTAACCTTTGAATTTTCTCATGAGTTGAATCGATATATTTTTGACCCGATCTTCCTGGATTCACAGACATTACAATTAATTGATCCAATTCACTGATGAATTTTTCTGACCAAAGCGGTAACTCTGTTTCAGGATTTAATGCAAGTCCTACACTGACTTCATTAGAACGAAGAATATCATAAATCTCTCCGAAACTTGATTCATCACAAACTTCCGCATGAACTGTTATTATGTCACAACCAGCTGCAACATAGTTCTTGACATATTTAAGAGGCTCATTTATCATAAGATGTGCATCAAAAGGAATTGAGGTGATAGTCCTCAATTGTTTAATCTTCTCGTGATCAAATGTTTTGTTAGGTACAAATAATCCATCCATAACATCAAGATGGATGAAATCAGATCTTCCATGAATAGTTCTTTTAACTTCATTTTCAAGGTTTGTGATATCTCCGGCTATTATCGATGGAGAAATAAAAAATTGGCAATCAAGTTCCAATTCTATTATTGGTGATATCTGAGGATTTGGTGCCACACCATGCCATTTTGGATTATCCTCCATATGTTCTACAGATTTTCCTTTGATAGTGCGAGCTATTATTATTGAAGGAGTTCCTTTTGTCTGTAATGCAGAATTTATTGCTTTGACAATTTGTTCAATGCGGTGTCCATCGATTTCCAAAACATTCCATCCAAAAGATCTCCATTTATCACCAACTTTCCATCTCGCAGCATTTTTCCACATTTCAGATATATCGTCACCTACAAGTTCTTCGTCTAATGGCATTATTCTTTCAGTATAATCATCTTGTTGAATGAAATTTCTATCAAGAAAAACAGTAAGATTATCTAGCTTGAATTTTGAACCTGACATAGCTGCTTCCCAAATCTGACCCTCATCTGATTCTCCATCACCTATAATTGTGTAGATATGATGATTCTTGCTGTTGATTTTTGCAGCCAAAGACATTCCAATTGAAAACGATAATCCCAATCCAAGTGACCCTCCGCAAAACTCGACACCAGGACACTTGAGATCTGGATGCCCCTGTAAAATGCTTCCAAATTTTCTCAGGTTTTGAATTTCAGATTTATCAAAAAAACCAGCTGTAGCAAGATTTGAGAATAATCCAGGAGAAGCATGCCCTTTTGATAGTACAAGTCTGTCTCTATCAGCCCAAAGCGGATTCTTGGGATCATATTTAAGGAATTTGAAATACATGCATCCCATGATTTCGGCCATAGAAAATGAGCCTCCGGGATGTCCAGAGCCAGCAGTAGTGGTACCCTTAATCACAAGTTTTCTTGCTTCTTTTACCCTTTTGAAAATGTGATAATAATTTAGAGCCATAAGGATCCCGATATTTGAATTTTAAAAAAGTTATTAGAATTTAAATCCATGACTTCTAGCGTATTTGCAGCAAATAAAAAGTTATTTCACAAAATACAAACTCCAATGATAGTTATTCTAGTTATTTTTGAGACAGATATTTTTCTCTAAATCGTCAATTATTCAAAGGATTGTAGAAGCATGATTTTGTTGTAGATTATTATTCTGAATTTATCACTGAGTCTAAATTTTTATTACAAAAAATGTTTCCATAGAATGGCTAATGCTGAAGCAAGAATCCATTATATAACAGATGATGATCTTACTCCTTTGCTTTCTTGCATTTTAGTTAGGAAATAAGGAGAGCACGAAGTACAATATATCGCCACGATGGATTAACAGTTATGACGATTGACCCCTTAAGACGATTAATCGATCTTATAATAATATGAAGTTTTATGAAACCAGTTACTTTATTAGAAGATCAATAACCTCTACTGTTTCTGTCTGGACCCCCACTATTCGGATTTCTGAATCCATGTTTTTCCATCATATGATTTAGAAATCTAATATCTTCTGAAAATTTTTCACCACATATGGCACAATTGGTCATTCACATATCCTTAAACCATGATCCTTTTAGGTCTTCTAGTATATCATACAATGGTGAAGAGGACAAAAATACATAGACTTACCTTTGCCATTACCCCTAATGCAAATGGTTATGTAGTTGTATGCAAAGAAATACCTTCCCTTTTTACTAATGCGGATTCTGTTTTAGAGATTGATCTAATAGTAAGAAATCTCATTTATGAACATATACGTAACTTCCCAGATGATGCCCAACGGCGAGGCATTGATGAGAACGTTGATATCCAAACTATATGGAGAGCAACTCCAAATTCAGTAGCCTTAGAATAGAAAGTGCCAGCACTACTGCTTCCCAAGGGCTCTCGCACCTTAGTAACACAGTAGCGACATTGGGTTTGACTTCCGGGTTCGGTATGGGACCGGGTCGGACCCCAACGCTGTGGCCGGCTTGTTTTCATTGAAATACAATGTTCCGTATTAATCTATCTTGATAGAGATATAAATTAAGAAAAAAGTAATTACACATGACTCATCGGGTAGCTGTTCTAGATAAGGAGATTTGTCAACCCAAAAAATGTGGACTTGAATGTATCAAATATTGTCCTGTAAATAAAATGGGATCAGATTGCATAGTACTAGGCAATGAAACAGGTAAAGCGCAAATCGATGAAAGTATATGTAACGGATGCGGAATTTGTGTTAAAGTCTGTCCATTTGATGCCATAACAATTGTCAATCTAGCGGAGGAATTAAAGACTGATAAGATTCACCAATATGGACAAAATTCATTCAGATTATATAGGATTCCAACTCTAAAAAAGGGTCAAGTTACAGGTTTACTAGGAAGAAACGGGATAGGAAAAAGTACAGTTGTTAGTATCTTATCCGGAAACCTTCAACCAAACCTTGGAAATTATGCTTCTCCACCTGAATGGAATCAAATTTTAAAGCACTTTCATGGTACTGAGCTCAGGGCACATTTTGAGAAAATATCTAATAATGAATTAAAGGCAGCAATAAAACCTCAACAAGTGTACAACTTGGCTAAAGCGTTTGATGGGACAGCAAAGGAACTTCTCGAGAAATACGATGATCGCAACAAAATAAACGAATTAGTCGTAGAACTTGGTTTGCAAAATTCTCTTGAAACTAAATTGACTGAGTTGAGTGGAGGAGAATTACAGAGAATAGCTGTAGCAGTTACCGCTTCCAGAGAAGCCGATTTCTATTTTTTTGATGAACCATCATCTTACAATGATGTTTTCCAAAGAATGGGAGTTGCTAAGGTAATTCAGAGTCTTGCGAAGATAGGAAAGAGCATCATGGTAATAGAACACGACCTGACCGTGCTAGACTACCTAAGCGATTTCATAGAGGTCATTTATGGCGAACCTGCAGCATATGGCATAGTTTCAACTGTTCTCTCTACCAAAGTAGGAATTAACGTATTTCTAGACGGCTATCTACCTTCAGAAAATGTTCGATTTAGAGATTCTGCTTTCAGATTTGATGCTTCTACCTCCACAGATGAATTTGTCACAATCGAGAACATAATTGAGTATCCAAACTTTAGTAAAAAATTATCTAATTTTTCTCTTTCAGTAAACGAAGGTAAGGTTAGGAAGAGTGAAGTATTGGGAATAGTTGGTGCAAATGCATTAGGAAAAACTACCATGATGAAATTGATTGCAGGTGTTGAAAAACCTGATTCTGGAAATATTGAAAATAAAGTCAAGATTGCATACAAACCACAGTATCTAACGAATGAATATGATGTAGATGTGATTAGCCTCCTTGAAAAGGCAAACGGTGGACCAATAATAGAAACTGCAGAAGAAGAGCAGATTATTCATCCGATGAAAATCAAAAAACTTTACAATAAATCTGTCAAAAATCTTTCTGGTGGGGAACTTCAAAAAGTTGCAATTGGTGCATGCCTGTTACAAAAAGTTGATTTATATGCACTTGACGAACCCTCTGCATTCTTGGATGTAGAAGATAGGATAGCTGTGGCAAAATTAATACAAAGATTTGTAAGATCATATGGAAAATCAGCAATAATAATAGATCACGATATCCAACTCATGGATCTGATTTCTGATTCACTTGTGATTTTTCATGGAACTCCTGGAAGAGAGGGATATGCTTCAAGCCCAAGACCTAAAGTTGAAGGAATGAATCAATTCTTAAGATCTTTAGACATTACCTACAGAAGAGATGATACAAGTTTGAGACCCCGAGTGAACAAATCTGACAGTAGATTAGACCGAGAACAAAAACAATCTGGAAAATTTTACTATAGAAATTGACAAAAATGTTAAAACACGCGATGAGAGAAATTCTCACCGAACAGGAAGTAGAAAATCTTTACGGAGCATTTGATCAGATTGGAAACATAGTAATATTAAGAATTCCAGATTCTCTTCTTGCCAAGAAGAAAATAATTGGGGAAAAACTATTAGAAAAAGTGAAAACGGCAAAATCGGTTTTTTTTCAGTTATCTCCAGTTGAAGGAGATTATAGGATCAGAAAGCTTGAATTACTGGCTGGAGAAGACAAAACTGAAACCGAATACAAGGAACATGGGTGTAGGTTTAAGGTAGACGTAAGAAGAACATTCTTCTCACCAAGACTCTCTACTGAGCGTGACCGAATTGCTAATTTAATCAATGACGGAGAAACTGTTATCAATATGTTCGGTGGTGTTGGAATGTTTTCAATCATAGCAGCGAAGAAAAAAAGATGTCATGTTTACAACATAGACATAAATCCTTATGCTGCCAGATTATGTTCTGAGAATATCATTCTAAACAAGTTAACAGGAACCGTTGAGTCAATAGAAGGCGATGCAACAAATATCATTGAAAAAAAATTATTTGAAACAGGTGACAGGATTCTAATGCTACTTCCTGAAAGGTCAGATGAATTTATTGTGGATGCTTTTAAAGCTGCGAAGAAAAAAGCAATTATACATTATTACTGTCATATTCATTCAGAAAAGAAATCAAATGTTCCTTCACTTGCATCTAACCATTTTCTAGAAATTACAAATTTTAGGGCGGAAGTTATGATGTCCAAGATAGTAAGACCAGTTGGCCCAAGGTTTTATCAAGCAGTTGTAGATGTGTCTTTATCAAAATAGTCATTTGTCATCGGTCACGATAGAAGATGGAGAGGGCCTTGAGGTTGCCATATTATAGCCTATCCAGGATATTACACCAAGAATTCCTCCAACGGCCATTAGTACTGAAAGCTGCAATACGATAGGACTCCATTCAGATAGCATTAACAAGTAAGCATAAATGAAGAATCCAACAATTGACAAAACAAAGATCATTATGCCAGCACTTCGTTGTCTTGTCATAACGCTAGAGTCTTTTTGTGACTTATTTATTTTAATCTAGTAAGTGAATTCAATTGCCATAAGATAAGCATCTTCACCATCACGATAGTAGGCCTTTAATCGCTGCTTGATAACAAAACCAAGTTTTTCATATAACCTTATAGCCTCATTATTACTACATCTGACCTCTAGGTACAACTCATCAGATTTTTTCAGTTTAACGCCAGCGATAGATTCTTCTACCAATCCTCTCCCAATTCCTTTCTTTCTATCCTCAGGTAATACAGCAATAGATACAACATGGCCTTTTTTTACAAAACCAAGTTTTTTGAAGTTAGAAAAGCCATATTCTATTTTACACATTATATATCCTACAAGTCTCCTATCCACTTCAGCCACTAAAAATGCCTCTGGAAGTTCTGCAAGTAAGCTCTCGTAGAAATAATCGGAATAATGTTCTGGCAATGTTTTGAGATTTATTTCCATTACTGGAATAATATCAGATGGATCACATCTCCGAATTACGCAATTTCCAACTTCTCGTAATGCTACTTGCATTATGAGTATCCTTGAAAGATTAATTATTTAACTTTAAGCAAGTAGAAGAATTAATTTGAGGCTATCTGTAGAGAAGATAATTGAACACTCCAGCAGTAGATGAAGTTTTGTCAATTGTTTCTTCATACTTTACTATAAGTGGGATAGAACAGAATCCTAGTGTTTTACAAATTGAGATTTTGGACACTAATGTCACCGATAAATTTCTAAGGTTGGTTCAAGATATAGAATCCAAACATCTTATAGCTAGATTAGAAACGCGTCTCGGAAGAACATTTCTTTTGATTTCTAAATTTGATCTCCCGAAAACAAGACGATCTTGGATACCTAGGTTACTATTTGCAGCTACTATAACAACTGTAATGATTGATGGTTTTTATCGTGCAATTGCGACGAACTCTCTTGTAAAGATTGGAGATCCTATGAACATAGCTATTCTTTACACTTGTTCTTTGATAGGAATACTCGGTATTCATGAACTAGGACATATGATCGCTTCAAAAAAATACAACCTCAGGATAAGTTGGCCCTATTTTATTCCCGGAATTCCAGTCCTTGGATTCGTACCAACATTTGGTGCCCTTATCATTTCTCGTGGACTGATAATAAACAGAAATATTCTTTTTGATATCGGAATTTCTGGACCTATAGCAGGTCTTGTTATAACAGTAATTGTCTCAATCTACGGTGCATATCTTTCTCCTTTAATTCCTATCTCTGAAGCACAAGAACTTTCTGCAAGATCTGGTTTTTCGGAGATACACTCAAGCATATTGATGGATACAACAATTGCCCTTGTTGGAAAAAATACACCTAATCAAGAACTCGTAATGTCACCAGTTCTCTTAGCTGCATGGTTTGGATTTCTTATTACCTTTCTTAATCTTTTACCAGCTTGGCAACTCGATGGTGGTCATATAGCTAGGGCTAGCTTTGGTTTGAAATGGCATAAAATTTTGACTTATGTTAGTATTTCAATTCTTGCATCTATTGGTTACTACTTTATGGCTTTGTTTGTGTTGATGTCTAGTATGAAAAGTCCAGACCTTAAACCGTTAGATGATATTTCTCCTTTGTCTCAAGGAAGGAAAAAATTGTTTGCGCTTGTTGTAATTCTTGCAATTCTGTGTGCTCCTCTTCCTTTTTCTATGCTACCTAAGTAATACGTGAGCACCATCAGAAACAATAACTATTTTCTGACGCTCCCCATAGGTCTTGAGGATATAATCCATGACCTGTTTTGTACTGTTAAAAGGAATTAGTTCGAGTTTATCTTTAGTATACATCTGGGGCAAAATAGATACTATACCAATGCCAAATTGTTTTTTCGTTTCCGTAAGAAACAAAAGATCTTCCATACCATCAATGTATTTCGCAGGATTTCGTAACCTGTCAAGACTCATTCTTGTTTCAACATAATGAGTAATTGCCTCGGAACCTAATCCATTTTTACACTCTGCAAGGAGAATCGCCAGTCCCCCTTCCTTTAAGGCGTTTGAACAATTCCACAAGGACGAAAGTGACGTACTTAAATTGTGGTTGCTTGTTTCTTTTCCTGTACTGATAATTATTATTCGGTTTTTCCCAATGTCATTCATTGCAATAGAAGAAAGTGATTTTTGTAGAGAAAGGGTGTGTGATGGATGCCCAGTGACAATATCAACAATTCCTGTTTGGTTTGCCAATATCTCAATTGCAGATACTTCAAATCCATCAGCAAAATTTTTTGCAACCTCCATTGTCTTTAATTCTTGACCCGGAAGAGGAAGATTTCCATTCCTTTTTTCGTAGGCTCCTAACATATTGTCTTTACCAAATCTTCTTAATAATTTTGTAGATACTGTATTGTATCCAAATAATCCATCGAATTCCATCTCATTAATGAAAACTAGGTTTGAGTTAGAAACTTGTGAACTGTTGAATTCAGAAATAGATAATGCTGGATCAGAGAAAACATTTTTTACGAAATTTAAATTTGATTTATCAACCAATATCTTTGGTTTTTCAAATGACTTCTTGGTACATAATTCTAGTAACACTGAGATAGTTTTTTGGATATTTTTGGAATAGTCCAAGATAACTAATTCCATTGGTTTAGACATATCCAATGAATTCAGTTTTGAAGAAATCTCTAGTTCAGTTAGATTAGTTCCTCCTGATGTTATCTGTTTTTCAAGATTCTCAGCTTTTATATCTAAAACCACATCTGTTGGTCCATAACTGAGCCAAATCTCTGGCATACAATATGGAAGATACAGTTAAAATAAATCTAGTTCGGTAAATTTTGCTGTGGATTTTGTCAAAGAATTTGCAATATTTTTACAAGAAAGTGGTGCAATCAAGTTTGGAAATTTCAAGCTTTCAAGTGGAAAAGACAGTGCGTATTATGTAGATCTTAGACTAGTACCAAGCTTTCCACACCAATTTAGAAAGATGATAAAATCAGTCCAGAACTTGATATCTGAGAAAATAGGACTGGATAGTTTTGACTATATTGCATCAGTTCCAACATCAGGACTTGTGATTGCATCTGCTTTGGCCATGGAAACTGTAAAACCTCTGATTTACATCAGACAGAAACCAAAAGATTATGGTACTGGTAGCCTCATAGAAGGAAAAATACCAGAAGGATCAAAAGTAATCCTAGTAGATGATGTTGGAACAACAGGTCATTCTCTTCTTAATGCGATTAAATCTCTAAGAGATGCCAAAATAAAAGTAGAGTCAGCATTTGTCATAGTCAATAGGCTTGAAGGTGCACGTGAGAATCTAGAGGCTGAAAAAGTAAAAATGTATGAAATTACAGACATACTTGATATTTCTAACATTCTGCACAGTAAAGGAATTCTTGATAATCAAATTCTAGATAGAATTAAAAAACAAATGAATCAGTCCAAATAGGTTTTCTAAACTAACTTTCATAGATCATTAATTTTTTCTCTTCCAAAAGTGTGTGTAGATTATGAACCGATCTGTAAACATCAGATTCTTTTTTGGCTCCGGTGCACACAAGTTTTCCGGATGCAAATAACAGTATGACTGTTTTAGGATCAAGCATTCTATGTATTAGACCCGGAAATTGTTCTGGCTCATACATACTTCTCGGAAGACTTCTTGCGGCTTGTTCCAAGTGTATTTTACCACCAAGATTAGCAGAAGCAACCATATTTTGAATTACAATGACTGGATCTTTTTTTATTTTAATTCCACCTTTTTTCAGTGTCTGAACTACACTGCGAACTGCTTTAATCGACTGTTCTTCAGATTTTGCTCCAGTGCAAACCATTTTTCCAGAACTAAAAATCAATGTTGCAGTTTTTGGAGATTTTATTCGAAAAACTAGACCTGGAAATTGATCAGGATGATATTCAACATCTGGAAATGTCTGAGTTATAACATTGAGATCAATTCGTTGATCAACTGAAGCTGAGGCCACAACATTTTCTATACTTACAATAGGTTTTGTTTGAGGCATTTCGGTGTTTAAATATGCGCTTTATATATACTCTATAACATTTACTGAAAATATTTATCGCATCAAATTTATCAAATAGTTTCTAAATTAGGCAGCTCAGACAAATGCCTTTACATCATCGTGTCAGTTATAACTCTGATTCTTCATTGCGGCCAAATGAAGATAATTTACTGCTTATTTTAAAATTAGTATCCAATTAGGGAATTTAGAAAACTGCTTGCATTACTTGTTACTTTAAGATTTACATTCAATCATTTTACTCGTAATTATACATACTATACATGAGAAACTAAATAGTGGGCCCAAAGGGCTTCGATCCCTTGGCTCACCGGTTATGAGCCGGTTACTCTACCAAGCTGAGTTATGGGCCCCCGCACAAACAATTTTGCATGCAGTATAAAATAGTATAGAGTTAACAATAAGCTTCGTAACAGCTGTCTAGTAACATATTCTGTGCAGATACTGATTTACTTGCAGTCATAAATAATTCTTCTTCATTTTCAACAGGAGTTTTTTCAAGAATTCGTCGCCATAATGCAGCATGTCGTATGTCAGCCTCTGTGTGTAGTCTGAAGTATTCTATTGCATCATCTGAAGTTATATTATAGAATTTTCGTAGTCCATCAATTTTTGACAAGCTTATTTTTGGTATTTCTTGTTCAAGAACATACATTGCAGTTGCACCTCCCTCAAATGTTGTCATAAGTTTTGAAAGATTTGTTACAGCATGTTGTGTTTTTTCAAGGCCAGCATAATCTTCTAACTCTCTTTGAGATACCCCTAACGAGTCAGCAAATTTCATCCAAGGTATTATGTGTTCAGATTCTTCTTTTTGATTTGCTACAATTGCATCTTTATTATGAGATGCACGTTCCATAATCATACCTACAAAAGCAGGCACTGCTTTAACAAGTTGAAAATATTCTTTTGAATATCCACAAAGAGATTCACGTGTTAGTATCCCTTCATTCCACATCACATAGAATTGATGTTTTAACAAACTGTGTTCTTCTACTAGTTCATCTATTCTTGTGACAAGAGAATTCATGCGATTTATGAAATTCAGCCAATAAAAAAATCTTTTGAATCACTTCAAAAGGATTTTATGGACAGAAAACCGGATGCAGTTCGGGCTCCAGTGGTGTAGACCGGTCAAGCATATCGGCCTTTCAAGCCGGGGATCCCGGGTTCAAATTCTAAAAGAGGAAAATCCCGGCTGGAGCACCTACAAAAGCATTAATATCCTAACAAAGATTTACGCCCAGTAGTGCAAATTCTTGGATAGAAAGAATTTCGAAATAAATCCGCTCATCAAAGATTTTGAGGGTTATATAGGAAGGATTGACTTTGCTATCAAGAATGAAATGGAATTATATTCTTCCTCAGAGTTTTTTGAGCCGTTACAATACGCCTTAGACGGAGGAAAAAGGATAAGGCCATTAATTTTGATCCTATCTGCAGAAAGTATTGGAAATTGTGATGAGAATGCATACATTGCAGCATGTGCCGTAGAATTCTTGCATACAGAATCTGTTATTCATGACGACATAATTGACAATGAAATTCTCAGAAGAAGGAAGGATCCATTTCATATAAAATATGGTTATAATACAAGCATAATTTCGGGAGACTTTGTTCTTGGTCTAATCTTAAATATCTCATCACGACTAGACAATGCAAGAATTGCAAGAGAGTTAGCTAACACCGCAATGATGATGAGTGATGGAGAAATGATTGAAACAAGACTTGAGACCAGCGAAGATATCACTTTTGACGATTATCTCAAAGTTATTGAATATAAGACTGCAACAGCATTTGAGGCTGCGGCAAAGATTGGAGCGATATTAGGAGGTGGAAATGAAGAGCAAATTCTTGCCCTAGCAGAATATGGAAAGAATATGGGCATAGGTTATCAGATTAGAGATGATTTGCAAGACTGGAACAATGAGGATAAGCTATTCAATATACTAATTAAGAAAAGCTCAGATCCCCGTGTTGTTTTTGATCGAATGGATTCTATGCTTAATAATTATTCCAAGAATGCAAAAACTGCACTTAGAAAAATTGGGGATAGCAATGCAAGAGAAAAATTGGAAAGCCTGCTAGACTTGACAATGCTCAATGTATAGTGCCCAATCCACTTAGAACCGGAACGGCTGATTTTGCAAATTGAATGGCTGGATCTGGATAGACACCAATTGCAACTATAAATATTATTGAAAAAATCATAACTGCAATTATTGATTTTGGTTCCTTTAATCTTTGGTCAGATTCCCCTTCCTCAAAATACATTTTTCTTATTATCCATCCATAATAAGCTAGAGAAAGTGCACTGTTAAGGACTCCCGCTACAGCTAAGTAAGGAGCCCAGGATACTACAGAACCTGCATTAATAGCTGCGCCAAATAACATTAGTTTACTCCAAAAGCCATTTAATGGTGGAACACCTGCTAAGGCAAGTAACGAAATCACTAGCCCAATTGACGTGATAGGCATTCTTTTGCCAAGACCCTTTATTTTTTCAATGTGCGATACCCCTAGAGTTATGATTATCCCCGCAACAGCTATGAAAGCAGCTGCTTTCATTACTGCATGGTTTAGAATATGAAACAATGAAGCCTGAATTCCAAGTTGTGAAAAAGGTGCAACACTTAGACCAATCAAGATGTAACCTGCATGACCTATACTAGAATATGCTAACATTCTTGTGAGGTTTTTCTGTCGAATTGCAGCCAGGTTTCCAATAGTCATAGTTACGATTGCGATAACGGCAAACGCAAAAGCCCAATTAAGGTTGAGTGCTATTGCACCCATTATTATTACCCTTAATGCAGCCGCAAATCCTGCCTTCTTAGTCCCTGCCGCAAGCAATGCTGCTATGGTTGGTGGAGAACCCTCATAGGTATCAGGTAACCACATGTGGAATGGCACTAGACCGATCTTGAAACCAAAGCCCGCAATGAACATGCCCACAGCAAGAACGGCAAGGGGCATCATGTCAGGTCCAAGTTTTGAGAATCCTGTTATGACTTGTTCAATGTTTGTTGATCCTGTTAAACCATAAACAATTGAGATTCCATAGATTATTATTCCAGATGAAAGTGCACCAAACAAAAAATACTTTAGAGCTGCTTCGTTGGATGAAGGGTCTTTCTTGAGAAATCCAGCTAGTACATATGTTGGAATACTCATAAGCTCCCATGCTATGAATAACATTACTAAGTCGGTGGAATAAGCTATCAATACCATTCCTATAGATGAAAGTAGAATCAATGAATAGTAAATTGCGGGATTTGATCTTCCTCGCATGTAACTGAAGGAACCCACTGTTGTCATTATCCCAACAATTAACATAGCAATAGCGAAAAATCCACCAAATTTATCATCTACAAGAACATTCTTTGAAAATATTGAGGAAGGTGAAACATGGCCTGTAATTATTTGGTATGCAACAAACCCAATAGCTGCCAATAATGCAGCTAACGCTATTGGCCCGTAAATTGATGAATCTTTCTCCTTTCTTGCTATACTAATTACTGGAATTATTACACCGACCGATCCAAGTAACAGAGTTAATATTATTGGCGTAGAGGTGAATTCTATCATTTTTTTTATCTCCTATAACAAAAGCAGCAATACTACAATTAGTATCCCTGCGCCAAAAACATAAAGATAAGATTGTGATATCCCAGTCTGAGTAGCCTGCATTATTCTTGCACCACCTGCCATAGTTTTTTCTGGGACCAAATTGAATCCCTCAAGTACAAAATTCTCAAAGTATCTGTACAGTCCTCTTGCAATGTACAATGGGGCTACTACAAATGCCCAATATATCAATGAATTAAGATACCATCGATTTAGAAAGAATTTGTGAATAGCATAAAAGAATATGTTTGAATTTACGAATTTCACTGGATTAGCAAACCGGCCTATGTAAAATATGTATCCAAGTCCAAATCCAATTGCAAATGCAGCTAGTGATGATATGAGTGCAATAGGATTAACTCCCTGTAGAAATCCACCTAGCATGGATGAAGATTCTGTAGCAACTACGCTTGTGTTAGACTTTATTCCAAAACTCGAAGAGAGATAGTCGGTGAAAACACTGTGTATTTGATGCTCAAAAGTTAAACCAATAACTCCAATTGCTATTGTCAATACAGCAAGAATTCCGTAAGGAACCCACATTGATTTACTTGCTTCATGTATGTGATAACCCTCCTTCTCCAGACTCTCTACATGATTGCTCTTGTTTCCGAAAAAAACCATTCCTATCATTCGAGTGGTATAGAAGGCGGTCATTACTGCAGTAATCACGGCAATAATAAAAATTGGGAGCGCCCAAGTATTACCTGATTCGTACACGGCACCAAAAATGGCATCCTTACTCCAGAAACCAGTTGTTATAAACGGAGCACCCATTAGACCAAGCCCAGCTGCCCACATGAATGCATATGTTTTTGGCATGAATCTTCTGAGACCACCCATATCTGTCATAAATCTAGAGCCCACTATATGTAACAACGAACCTGCTGCCATGAATAATGATGCTTTGAACATTGCATGTGAAATTAGATGAAAGAATCCCGCAGTATATCCATCTACAAATTGTCTTGAAAGTCCTGCTATACCAAGTGCCATCATCATGTAACCAATTTGTGATCCCGTGGAATAAGCAAGAACCTTTTTTATTTCTGGATGGACCATTCCTTGGGTTGCCAGTAGTAATGCTGTTATTGCTCCCACCCATGCAACAACCTCAAAGAATTGATCCATGTTGATTCCTATTGCTGCTAGGGCAAAGAAGAGTGGACCTAAACGAGCAACCAAAAATACACCTGCCTTTACCATGGTTGCTGCATGAATAAGAGCCGAAACTGCAGTAGGTCCAGTCATAGCTTCAAGAAGCCATTCATTTAACGGAAATTGTGCGGATTTTCCTATTGCTCCTCCAAATAACAACACTGCTGCAGGAATTAGCAAGTGTTGTGCAGACATAGCTGTTGCCCATGCAGTATTATTGACTAATTCTTTAAATCCAAATGTACCTGCGAATGCAAAAATGAGGAACATCCCTGCAAGCATCATTATATCACCAACTTTTGTCATTAGAAATGCTTTCATTCCAGAATGAGTTGGTGAGTAATAGTCCATCAAACCAAGTACATGTCTCCCTTTTACACCTACATGATCTTTCTCCTTGTCTCGGTACCAGAATCCCACGAGTGCATACGATGCAAGGCCTACTCCCTCCCATCCAAAGAAAAGTTGTAAGAAATTATCTGACAGAACAATAAGCTGCATTGAACCGACAAAAAAAGTCATCCAAAACCAGAATCTGGTGAGATCTTTGTCTCCTTTCATATAACCTGTACTATAAACGAAGATCAAAAATGAAATCCAGGCAACGACGTTGCTCATAATAATTGCTAATGGATCTGCCAGTACACCTGCCTTCAATCCAATAGACGATATCCATGGAACTTGGTTGTGAATTTCGTGATTACCAAGTGCAGATGGAAGAAGAGTCACAGCTGATATGGCGCTTGCAAGAGCTAATGCTACCGCAACCCAACCTGTAGCACTTTTTGAGATTTTTGCTACTCCAGGTATGATTAATGCGGCTGCAAAAGGCAAAATCCAAATCGCCCAAACCCTCAGAGAGCTTAGGCCTAGACCAAGATCAAAAGATCCAATATCCATACTTTAAACCCCCACCAATCCTTTCATAAAGGGAATAATTTGGTTAAAGAATATGTCTGGGTATATTCCAATGACAATACTAAAACCTGCTAATACCATCATTGGACCAGTAACATACCAATTAGCCTCCTTCGTATTCTCAAGATTTTCCGGAAGTTTTCCGAAGAAAATTCGCTTTATCATCCAAAGTACATATGCCATAGTTATTACCGTTGCTACCAAACCCAAACCAAACATAATCATCCTAATCATAGAACCTTGTTGAATAGCAGTTTGAAGGGCACCATTGAACATCGTCCATTCTGCCATAAATCCACTAGTTGGTGGAACTCCCATAAGAGTAAGCGCGCCTATCATTGCACATACTGCTGTTATTGGCATTTTTCCCGCAAGGCCTCCCATTTTTGTTATGCTGCGAGTCCCTACTTGCAAGATTATTGCTCCTATCATCATGAAAAGGATAACTTTACCAAGACTATGGGAAACAAACATCATTTCAGAACCGGAAAGTCCAAGTGCTGAAGCAGATCCAATACCAAATAGAATGTAGCCCATTTGGCTTATTGATGAATATGCAAATAGTTTCTTGACATCATCTTGAACTAATGCCATTATTCCACCATAGATCATGGTAGCCAGACCCCATATGTTGAGGGCTAAAGCAAAGTGCTCATATTGACCAGGCATCAGCATTATTAATAATCTGAAGAATCCATATGCACCAACTCCAAGCATAGCTCCTGATGATAATGCGTTAAGAGGAGTAGGTGCTGCGCGGTAAACATGCGGTAGCCATATGTGAACAACAAATGCAGCCATCTTGACTGCAAGTCCAACTATGATTGCAATTGCAGCAAATCCCAGTATATGCGGAGGTATTCCATGAACTTTGATATCAGCATAATTGAAACTGCCGACGTTGAGACCCACCGCAAGAAATCCTAGCAAAAGAATTACAGCTCCTACATGTGTCCAGAAAAAGAAAAGAAGAGCAACTCTTCTTTTTGCTTCATATCCCCAAAGTGCTAGCATAAAAAATGCGGGTATTAACATTACCTCAAAAAACACGTAGAACTCTATGAGATTAGTAGCAAGAACTGTTCCAAGCATTCCCATAGCCATAACAAGAAAGAGTGCATAATACACACCAATCTGATTATTAACGTAACTTTTCAAAGAGGACGACTCTATCAGAGTGGTATGATTTCCTATCAATTGTTTTTGTGAATTCATTCTTTCTTCAAATATGGTAGTAATTCGCATAACCATATACGGTTTTGAAAAAAGTATCAGTACAGTTGACACAACATAAATTATTATTGCAAATGGAGATGAAAGACCATCAAGCAATAACCCAAATTCACCAAATAACTGTGTCCACTTGAAATGTTCTTCATAACTTCCTGAAAGTACAGGCAAAATCAGAATTGTAGTACAGTACAACATAAGACCAAAGCTAAACCATGCGGCTGTATTAGGACCAGATTTTCTGCCAAGGTAAAAGGCCAATGGAGAAAGCAATAACGGCAAAAAGACCGATTGCAACAATATGTATTGCATTATCCTTTCAAGCTCCTGAAGTCTGCGATGTCAATATTCTTGTACATTCTATAAGCTACTATTACAAGTGCAAGTCCAACTGCAACTTCTGCAGCAGCTATGGCTATTGAAAAGAGAGCTAAGGTCTGGCCTTGACTATTAGGAATGAATCGAGCAAACGCCACCAGATTGAGATTTGCTGAATTAATAATCATCTCCACTCCAAAAAGCATTCTGATTGCATTCCTCTTTACGGAGATTCCATAAATTCCAATGGCAAGCAATGCCACTGAAACCAAAACAAAATCAATCAGTCCGTTGGTCACTTGTTATATCCTCCCTTCTTGCTAGGGTCAATGCACCAATAACTGATGATGCAAGAATCAGTGCCATGACTACTAATGCCGGTGAATAGTAGGTTAGAAAATCTTCGCCTATCTTCTTGTAATCGACTGCCGGTTCATTCGTATCCATAGTTTTCATGCCTGATTCAATGATTATTGTACCTATGCCCATCATTAGAGCTAGCATTAGTCCAATACCAGCATATCTTCTTCGTTTGTCTTCTATCTTGTTAAAAATAAGTTCACGTCTAACCAACATCACTGTAAATAATATTAGTACTGCAATAGAGCCGACGTAAACTGACAGTTGAAACATTGCAACGAATGGAGCATCAAGAAGTAGGAAGAATCCAGCTATTCCAGATAATGTGAGCATTAAAGCTATTGAGCCATAGATTAAAGATCTTATCTCAAGTGCTACAATTGCACATCCAATTGTCAATACCGAGAGAGCAAGGAATAAAGCATCAACCATGAGAAGCACCCCTGTCGTCTATTTTTATTTCTACATCTTGTGAGATAGTTGGCTTAACGGCAAGCTGAGCAGGGGTATATATTAAAGCAGATTTAGTGAAGGAAGATAGCTCATAATCATTTGTCATATAGAGAGCATAGAATGGACAAGCATCAACGCATAAACCACAGAATACACATTTTCCATAATCGATCTGAGGCATTATCGCTTTCTTGTTCTGTTTCCATGTTTCGTTTACCTTAACCATACCGATAGCCTCTGCAATCCCTTCACATGCTACTGCACAAAGCTGGCAGCCTGTGCAATGATCATGATACAAGATATGTCTCCCTCTGAGACCTGCAATACCTACTCCGGTTTCTGGATTGAATTGGAAACCATCACCTACGAATTTTAGTTTCTGTTCAGGATAACGCAGTGTAAATCTCTTTATTGCAAGATGTTTAACGCCAGAGTTTAATGCCCGGATTATTCCGATGGCAGTATTCATTGTAATAGCCCTCCTGGCCCAAGGACACCTGCGTATAATAATCCTAGAGCAACGAAGATGTTAATGAAAGCCAGACCAATTAATTTGTACCATCCTGTGTGAAGTATCATATCTATCCTAACTCTAGGGAATACTCCACGTGGTAACAGTATCAACATTATAACTCCAACTGTCTTAATGACGAACCATAACGTACCATTGAGCATATCTTGATCAAAGAGTGGCAATCCTGCAAACTTTGCAGTTACCGGACCTATAGTTATGCCATTGGTAATAATATCTTGTGGGAATGGTGGCCAAACCATAGGTCCATTCCAGCCTCCAAGGAATAATACTGTAAATAATCCTGCAAATGCGTAGAGTTTAAGATAAGTCCCAAGTTGAATTAATCCATACATCATACCTGAAAACTCTGTAAGCCAACCCGCCACTATTTCACTTTCCGCCTCAGGAAGATCAAATGGAATTCTTTCAAGTTCGGCTAAAATGGTTATGAAAAAAACGATAGCGCTAAGTGGAAGAAAAGTTATCCACCAGTAATGCTGCTGCGATTGTACTATTTGCGAGAGATTTAGAGTACCAGAGAGTATCACTATGCCAAGAAGTGATAATATTAATGGAATTTCAAAAGCAATCATTTGATGTAAGGCACGTAGGCCACCGATGAATGTCCATTTATTATTTGCTGCCCATGCAGTCAGGACAGCAATTATTGGAAAGAAACCAATTGTTGCAAAAACAGCCAAAAGACCAACATTTGGATTTGCAACAACCCATCCAGGAGCAACCGGAATCAAAGATACAAATGCTCCTGCAGTACCTACAAACAATAACGGGCCTATCCAAAAAATAGGTTTGTCTGCTTTAGCAGGTATTATTATTTCCTTAGACATCAGCTTAAAGCCGTCACCCATTAGTTGAAGGATTCCTTCTATCTTTCCACAATAGAGTGGACCTACTCTAAGCTGAATTTTTGCAAGGAATTTTCGCTCAACAAAGATTGTTGCTGCCGCAAGTAGAGCAGCAAATCCAAATCCCGGAAAAACAGCAACTCTAAAGATGGTTGTGTGAATGAAAGCCTTAATGATTGGAACTGTACGTGATGGATCTGCCAGAGAAGTCAAAGCCAGGTACGGGGTTAGAAGTTGACCATTGATTACTGGAAGCTTAATGAAAAATAATATGACAAAAACAATTGGTAATCCTATCAGACTGAAGAGAAGAAGAACCCAAAACAATATGTCGGTTAGAGATGCAATGAATCTACTTAATCTAAACTGTGGAGCTATTGTTGACATTTATCTATCTGCCTCCACAGGCCAATAATTGAGACTCCAATACACAGCGGGCATATTACCTAGTTTTTCCCCTTTCAACAAATACGGCATGCAAATTAGATTTCTAAATGAGCCAACACTTATCTTTACTCTATAAGGCTCTGGCCTGTTGTTTGACACAATATAATAGCCAAGTGATCCTCTTCCGGACTCGACTCTACGGAAAACTTCATCATTACCTCCTTTAGGATTAGGTTTTAATTTTGTGCGCACTGATCCAGATTTTGGCATCTTTTTTATTGCATCTTTAATTATTCTACAACTTTCTAGCATCTCAAGGTAAGGTACTCGAGATCTTGCATACGAATCGCCCTCTTTCATCACTATTGTTTCGAAGTCTAAATTTTCATAAACATCATATGGTTCTTTCTTTCTAATATCGAAATCTACACCAGAAGCTCTAAGTACTGAACCAGTCGTGCCAAGTCTTATGGCATCAGTTCTTGATAAAACTCCTGTATCTTGCGTTCTAGATTTCAGAATGGGATTCTGATAAAAAATATCTTCGTATTCCTTTAATCGCTTCTCAAAGTAATTGACTTGTCTTAAACATCTTTCTTCGAAGTTAGAGGGTAAATCATTTCGTACTCCTCCTGGTATAAGATATGCATGGGTTACTCTTGCACCCGACATAGCTTCCAAAAGATCAATGAATAGCTCTCTATCCCCTGCGGGCCACATAAACATCGTTGAATGACCCAAAAATATTCCATAAATAGCTAGCCAGTATAAAATGTAAATACACCTGTTCAGTTCTGAGGCAATGACTCGAATGTATTTAGCTCTTTCAGGAACTTCTATGCCCAATAATTCTTCAACTCCAAGACAGTACGGATATAAAATATTACAGGAGTCATGGATTACTGGTCTTTCAAGATGTGGAACATTTTGAATGTAATTTCTATATTCTGCCATCTTTTCCTCTCCACGGTGTACATAACCTGGATCGGGATCACACGAAACAATATAGTCTCCATCAATTTTGATAATGAGCCTCATGTGTCCAGAGCCTGGATGCTGTGGACCTACGTTTAGAGTCATTATTCTCTCATCTACTTTCTCTATTTGCATTCCAGGAGGGAGTTGTGAGGTCATATTATCTCCCCTTTATTTTGAAATCTTTTCTGAATGGTGGAATATCCGCCCAATCTTCTGGTAGTAATAATCTTCTATTATCCGGATGACCTTCGAAATAAACTCCGAACATTTCAAAACATTCTCGTTCATGAAATTCTACACTATAGAATACATCACGTAATGATGGAGTTCTGGATCTATCTGAACCAGGAGTGGGATTATCTTCTCTTGGAACCCTAGTTGCCAGAGTAAGGATTTGTTTTCCGAGTTTTTCATCAATATAAGAACCCAAGTGATATACAACTTCGATTTCCTTTGAATCTGGATAATCTACTCCTGAAACAGATTCTGCATGATCATACTTGAGTTCATCTCGGATAAATTGAGCTACATCTATAATATCTTCCCGTTTTGTAGTTACTCTAACTCTGTCGCTTCTTACATAGTCCACGTGTATCTTGCTACCAAACTTTGATAAGATTTTGTCAGCTAGAGATTTTTCAAATTCTGGTATAGCTCTTGGGCGAGTAGGAACATCAGGAGATAGATCAATTCCCTTTTCTTCGTAGTATTTCTTCGCTTCATCCTTTGACAGAGCGTTATCAGATTCGGATTGACTTAATTTTCTAACAGAATGCTCTTTTGCTGCATCATTAACCTTTTCGTCCTTTTCTTCCTCCGAACTCATGGCTATACAGCCTTTGTCCGTTTCATTTTTTCTTGAAGCAACATACATCCCTGAATCAGTGTTTCAGGTCTTGGAGGACAACCTGGAACATAGACATCTACAGGAAGAACTCCATCAATTCCCGGGAGTACATTATAAGAGTCAAAATATAAACCACCGGTAATTGCACAAGCTCCCATAGCTATGACATATTTTGGATCTGGCATCTGATCATATACCATTCTCAATCGAGGTGCCATTTTTCTTGTTATTGTTCCCATTACAACAATAAGATCACATTGCCTCAGAGAACCAAATGCTTCAATAATGCCAAATCTTTCAACATCATACCTAGGACTCGAGGCAGCTCCAAATTCGACACTGCAACAGGCTGTTTCAAGATGTACAGGCCATAAAGACCAGATTCTTCCCCAATTAAGAGCAAAATCAAGAGGTTTACCAACTGCCTTGACGAGAATTTCACCTAGCTTTCCTACTAATACATTGGTAGCGTGGGGGGCTGTATCTTGGTTGAATAATTCTTTTAGCATTAGTCTTCCCTATCCCGAGTCTTTACTATATTCGATTTAAAAGTTACCAAATGTTTTTCCTCCCAGCCTGATACAACGCAAAGGCAAATGCGGCAAACATAATGGCAAGGAATGCAATAATTGGAAGAGTTGCAGACTTGGGCAAATTCAAGATACTGCTACCCCATGCATACAAAAATATTGACATTACATCAAAGACAACAAACATTAAGACAAATGAATAGTATTTCAACATAAAGTGAGTAAGTCCTTCCCCCTTTTGAACTTTGCCAAAATCAATCGAGAGGAAACTTCC
>CAZIHN010000018.1:0-20302 GCA_964538845.1 uncultured Nitrosopumilaceae archaeon
ATAGCGAAATGTCGCAAAAACAGAAGGAGGGTTACGGCTGGCACGCACTAATTTTTATAATTAATTGTAAAAAAGATATTTTTTATTTAGATTGCTGATCTCTTGGATTTGTCATCTGGTTTACTTGGTTGGTTAGTATTATCGCTTGATTGACCGTCAAACCTGTCTGCCCAATGTTGTCGTGTTTCATATTCAAGGGGTCTACTTGGTTCCTGTACGCGATTAAGAGCTTGTTTCATCTTTCTGTTACTCCAAAAGAAAACTCCACCAGCTATTACTGCGGCAAAACCCGCCATCGCGTAAATCGTCATTGTGGAAAGTCCTTGAGCCGTGGCTGTTGAATTTCCTGATGATGCTTGTGCGGTAGTAGAAATGGCTGGCAAATTTTGGACAAAGTAACCACTTGCATGTCCATCAACATTAATAGTTCCTGAACTTGCTCTCTCTATTGTTTTGAGATGATATTTTGCATCTCCTGTGAAATCCATATCAATATTTTTTACCGTTAATGAACCTGCTTGAACTCCACTGGTTCCTGAAGCCAAGGTAGTCACTGCAACTTTCTGACCATTATAACCAAGGGCCACTGAATCAGTCACAACATATGATGGATCAAAAAGAGTATCCCAGGTATTTATCGGCTGATTCAATAAGGTACTTGCATCGATCAAGTTCGTGCTAAGGGCACTTTCAGCTTGTGTTCCTTTCAATATGTCATATACATTTGGTAGCTGACTCTTTATGACATCAAGCGGATAATTAATCTCCAAATCTCCATAATTTGTTGTATTGATACTAACCGGGTTTTTTATTGTAAACCCAATCCAAGATGCATCAAAAACAGTAGGGGTACTAGTATCTCCCTTGCTTAGTACATAATCAGTTAAGGTTGGTGTTAGCTTTATCAAGTAATCAATACTTGCCTGCTGATCATTCCCGCTTATCATTACAGTGTAGTCAACTCTCAAATCAGTAAAAGTTGCAGTAGTTTTTCTGTCGGTAGCAAGTTCTGTATTAATTGCCTGCATGAATGATTTTATGCTTGTGTTATTAGTAGAATTATCCGAAAATGCAATAGTTATGCTTTTTCCACTAAGTTCATTCTTTAGCTTTCCACCATCGGGATAAAGTAGTTGTACTGTTTTTGTGAATTTGATGCTGGGAGTCACTGGAGTACCAGCTATAGGAAGATAAGCACTAAAATCGACTGTTGCCCATATTGGTGAAATTGTTCCGAAAACTATTAAACCCAATACTGCCGGTACAAGCGGTTTAATAGTCACGCAGAGATTTCGCTCGCGGATAGTAATAAATCTTAGCATTGATTTTCTGAGTTGCTAATTTTTTTTTACAAATTAAGAAGAGTAATATTGTAGGAACACAAACTAGAATCTTCAAAAGAGGAACTGGAAAAAATGATTACGATTCTTGCTGGCGGAACTGGTTCGGTTAAACTTGTCCGAGGTATAACGTCACAAACTCGAGATATTTCTGTAATCTCAAACGTCGGAGATAACTATTGGTTGTACGGTCTTTACATATGTCCTGATATTGATACAATACTTTATGGATTGGCAGACGTGCTGGACACTGATAAGGGATGGGGCATAAAGAAGGATACCTATGGCTTCTTGCGCCAGATGGAGATGTTAGGAGAAGAAACTTGGTTCAAAATAGGAGATAGAGATGCTGCAATACACCTTCTACGAACAAATATGTTAAAGAATGGAAAGAATCTTTCTGATATCACTGAATGGATGTGTCAGAAATTTGCTGTTGATACAAAAATTATTCCAGTTACTGATAATAGTGTCGAGACTAGAATAGTGACTAACAAAGGTGATTTACATCTTCAAGAATATTGGGTAAAGTACAAGGGACAAGACAAAGTAGAAGGAATAAAATACCTTGGAGCAGACAAGGCACGAGCAAACCCCGCAGCTGTAAATGCTATTCATGATTCAAAGCTTGTTATAATTGCGCCCGGTAATCCATTAACTAGTATCGGACCAATATTGTCAATAAAAGGGATTAGAAAAGAACTTGCTAAATCTAAGAAAAAGGTAGTCGTTGTTAGTCCATTGGTTGGTAATACTGCTGTAAGTGGTCCTGCTGCTACTTACATGGAGGCTGCCGGTATGGAAGTATCTGTGTATGGATTGGCAAAGATGTATTCAGAAGTGGCATCTCATATGGTCATTGATTCTTCTGATAGGTTACTCACAAGAAAAATAGAAAACCTAGACATGAAAGTTTATGAAACTAAGATAAGAATGAAAGAGAAAAAGGACGAAGAATCCCTTGCATCATTCATTTTGAAACAAATACATGTCTAGCATGCGTGTAGGCGCAATAATTCCAGTAAAAACATTTTCCAAAGCTAAAACCCGTCTTGGTCTTTCTCAAGAAAAGACTGAAAGGATTTGTGAATTAATGCTGAAATCTGTTTTACAAACCATCTCAAAATCTAGTGTTATTGAAAAGACGGCTCTAGTAAGTAAGGACGAAACAGCGCTAAATATTGGCAGAAAATTTGGAGCATTTGGAATCTATGACGAAAACGAAGATGGTGTAAATAATGCAATCACGCTAGCTGATAACTATTTTCGTGAAGAGAATTATGATGGAACCATTGTGTTTCCTCAAGACATTCCACTTATTGAACCAAAAGATATAGAAACATTATTTGAAATGAGAAACTCATCTAGATGTGTGCTCGTGGTACCATCCAGGAAATTTGATGGAACTAATGCTCTCTTCAGATCACCGACCAATATTATTGAAACTCATTATGATGAAGATAGTTATAAAATTCATCTCTATACCGCGGAAAAAAAGAACATTATCCCTGCACTAGCCTTAATTAGAAGGATTATGCTTGACATTGATGACCAATCTGATCTGGAAAATATTTTGTCATATCCTGATTTGGTAATCTCTAAATCAATAGAACAAATAATAAATGATTAGTGTTTCTAGGTTACCCTATCAAGTTTGTTCAATTTTCTTGATTCAATGTAATTTGGAATTTTAATTGCAAGAGAGATGATTCCTGTTACAAGAATTAGTCCTTCAAGTGAATTGGTAAAGGGATTTGATAATTCATTAATTACATTTGTCTGAGTAATACTGCTAATAAAAAATAGATAAGAAAATATAAAATAATTCGTAGCCCAATGAATTAAAACAGCAGGAGCAAAGCCATATCTGACATAAACCCAACCAATTATTATTCCTGAAATTGTGGCTTGTGAGAATTTTCCTATGCTCCATGGGGTACCAGAAATAATATGGGAAGCACCAAAAAGTAATCCAATCGTTATTATCAATATTGTTACTTTATTGTAATTTTCAATGTGAAGATGTTTGTTTGGTCTCCATAATGATTTAAAAAAAGTCTTCCATGATGGATTTTGAGAATAAATAAAAAAAAGAGGTATACCAATAAGCAGGATTCTAAATCCCAACTCTTCTATAAATGGTGCAATAGATAACTGATAGAAATAAATTAGATTATTTTTCTGTGGTGGTGATTCTATATTAATTCCAAAATATTGTTGAATTATATCAATTACAAATGAAAATAATATTAGAATTGTGAACCAAGTAATCATATTGACAAGTGCATTTTCGTGAAGCATTCTCCAACCATTTGACATAACATTTGAAAGTGTTTGTAAAAGAGAGTTTTTTGGGCCCATATATGAAATTGAAAATAAGATCAAATAGGAAGTCCACAAAACCACGAATGCATCACCTAATTCAAAGGAAAGAGGTATCTTGTATCCAAATCCCCCAACAAGAAAATTTAATCCTTCCATTGGATATTGATAGTTTATTTCCTTTCCAATATCAGAATTGAAAACTACATACGCACCAATAGGAAAGGATAGAATCATTATACCAAATATTACTGAAATTAATCCAGAATAAGGAATACTGAGAATTCTGATAATTTTATTTGTAATAAGGTAATCTGATGTCAATGAACTTCAATACTAGCTTCAGGAAATCCAAGCTTTACAAGCGTTCCTTTTATTGAGTCTCTATGATCTCCTTGCAGAAAGATATATCCATCCTTTACAGTACCTCCGCATGCATATCTTGCTTTCAATTCCCTCACAACCTTTCCCAAATCATTCATTTTGGGATTCACACCTTCAATCATTGTTCCTTTTTTTCTAAAACGTCTCTCTTCTATTCTAACAATGATTTGGGTTTGATCTTTCTCAAGTTCCCCACAAGCGCATAAATCATTGGGGAGTCCGCATGTGTTGCAGATTACCGCCATTCGGAATAAAAAGCCGAAATCCTACTATTAAGCCTTGTTTATCCCTTACGTTTTTTATTTAGATTGCCTAATTGAAAATGTGTCAAAAGAGCTCACAAAAAAAGCTGTTGAACTGCTTCTGAAAGGTGCTAGATTGGTAAGTGACCCATGTCCATATTGTAATGGTGTTAGGATAATCAATAATGGCAGCGCCTTGTGTGTAAACTGTGGAAGAGAAGGAAAAAATGAAAATATCGTACCTACGATAACAGAAAACACAAAAAATGAAACTCCCATAAACAAATTAGATCAAAAATTGAAAGATCTAACAGAAGAACTTCAACAAGAAACAGATCACGGAAAGCAACAAGAGATCATTCATTTAATAAATGAAATAATAGCAATTAAAGAGAAACTTGACAATCTTTAAGCACAAAAAGGTATTTATCTTAATAAAATCCGTCTAGTATCATATGAGTAGTAAAAAATCAGCACCTCTGCCTGCATCCAGTGCGGGTTTACTAAGATTCTTTGAGGACGAAACCAAGGGATATAAATTAAAACCTGAGGTAGTAATTGCGATTCCGAGTGCTCTTATCGGAATTTCATGGATCCTTAAAATATTCTTCTCACCATGACGTATAGCTCAGACAACGTCTCTCGTATCCACAAGAGATACACGCTCACAACATTTACTCCATCATCATATTATGTCTCCTTAGCTATATCTGTTGGAGTTATATGTTTAGTTGCAGGAATATCTGGGATTTATTATTTTAAAAATTCAAGCGGATTAATTTTCTCAATCCCAATAACTGTTGCTGCTCTTATTGTCACACAGGTAATTGATATGCGAATTTTGAAAACTGGATATTCTAAATCTGTACACATGTCTGCCTTTGGATCTCTCCTCTGGCTAGCAACAATTTTGTGCGGTATGGTTTCAATGTACGTCTTTGCTAAACCTACCTTATTACCAATTTTCGTAACAGAAGGAATGCTCCTATTTGCTAGTTTTAGAATTGGAATCTTTACATCGGTAATTGGTTCAAAACTGAAAACTGCATGGGCGATATCTCTGATTCAGCCACTTTCCATATTTCTTGCCTTTGTTCCACCTAATCTTTGGATTCAATTGTTGACAGATTATAGGTCAATTGTATATGGAATAGTTTTCTTTATGCTAGGAACATTGTGGACTCTATTGAGTGATAGAGCGACTGGTAATCTTGCAAGTACTCACAAATATTTGCAGGCATATCTTGCAGCATGGTCAAATAATGATCCAGTACCTATGGAGTCCATGATGGAAGAACGCTCAGAACAGTCCAGGGTTTCCACTTTTCAGATCCGTTTCAGAACTAAAGACCAAGACTTTAGACTAGTTGTACCTGATCTCCATCCTGGACCTTTTCATCCTATAGGAGGAAGCAATATCACTTACCTAATCTACAAGAACCTAAATTCCTCTGCGATGGTTATGCATAGCATCTCTGACCACTCCCTTAATTTACCATCAAAATCTCAAGTTGATGTTTATCTGGCAAGCCTACAAAATAATTTGAAAATTCACGAAGGATCCAGTTGTACAAAACCTGTAACTATCCAAGTAAACAAGGCAAGAACTGTGGGATTATTGTTTGACAAGACTGCCGTTTTGATACTTTCCTTGTCCCCACATGGAATGGAAGATGTTCCATTTTACGTAAAGGCTGATCTGGAACAGTATGGTAAGAATCGAGGATTTGATAGGGTGCTGATTGTTGATAGTCATAATGCAATGGGTGATGAGATTCAAAGGAGCGATGCAGATGATCTTCTTAACGCAGGCAGATCATGTTTAGACACACTGATAACTAAAGAAACTTTTCCATTAGAAATCGGTTACTCTAATGCTGACACTCTAAATATCAATGCTAATGATCTGGGACCTGGTAGAGTCGCTATCCTTTGTCTAAAAATTGGAGATGAAAAATTCTACCTTGCATGGGCAGATGCAAATAACATGCAAAACGGTTTGCGTGAAGAGATAGCAGCTCAATTTTCAAAGAGTGGTTATCACCTACTCGAGGTCTGCACTTCTGACACACACTATACATCAAAAGTGGCAAAGAATAAACATGGGTATTTTGAGTTTGGGAGTCTTTCAAGGTTCGACGAAGTTGCATCTTGGTACTTGCAATTAGCAAAGGAAGCAGAACAAAATACATCAATAGCCTCGTATGATTTACTGGCAAATGAAACTAATGTAAAAGTTATGGGTGGAAAACAACTTGAGATATATTCAAATTCACTTGATAGAGCAATGCGAATTACCCAGGCATTTCTTATAATAACAACCGGATTTTTCATCTATACGTTGCTTTAAGATTGTATTTCCTCAAGATTTCCATAAAACTCTTCACAAAATGCATCAAGTTGGTAAATGGGAATAATTGGGACTTTGTCAATGAATTTTAATTCATGTTGATAAAGAGTAACTATTGCTGGTAATGCTCCTGTCACCTTTTCTTTTGAAATAAAGTGTTTTGTCCTCTCAACCTGTTTCTTTACTGCTCCTCTAAGGCTTGAATCGCTCATTCTTTTCCAGTGTTTGCAATCTATGATTATTGCAATTCCTGACTTGATTCCTATTACATCTATTTGCATTCTGGGATTTTTGAGAAAGACATTTCTTCTTGTCTCAAAATCTCTTGTCTCAAATATCTTGGCCACTAACGCCTCAAAATCTTGCCATCGTAAGAGAACAGATATTTCATCGATAGAAGCTCCCATATTAATTGCAAGTATGCTAGTTTTTAACCTGTCATCATCTTTAAAAAAGACTTGATCATCCTCGTATTGACCAATCCCATTCTGCATAAAATTATCAAGAATATTTCTCGCAGTGTCTTCATTGGTTTGGGTAAGAACGCAAAAATCTTTAATTGTAATTCCTCCTGGGATTATTCCTTGTATTCCCCTAACCAAAGTTTTCAGATTCAATAAAGGTGAAAACACTTTTCTTTTATAAAACATTATTCCTAAAATGGAGCAAACTGATGGTCAGAACAAATTCATAAAAAATTTGATCTGATTATAACCTTCAAGCACTGATTGATATTGGTTATATACGATATACAGCAATGCAAATCATGAAACTTTTGATATTATTAACTTCAATTTTTACTATTTTGGGGACAGGAATTGCATTTGCTGATAATGGCACTTTTGTTAACAAGGTGGAATTCATTCAGTATTCAGATGCGAATACTGCAATACATGAAATAAGAAATGGACATCTTGACATGTATTATTCTTCAATTCCATCTGATCTACTTGATGACCAATCAAAACAAGACTTGCAAATTTTTCAATCTACAGGAAAGAGTTACAGTCTACTCATAAATCCTGCCGTCTCATCAAATGAATTCAATCCGCTCTCAATTCAAAAAGTAAGGTTTGCATTAAATTATTTGATGGACAGAAATCTCATTGTTGATGAGATTCTAAATGGTCATGGAGCCCCAATGATTTCTGCCTACAAACCATATGATCCTGATTATCTGTTATTGTTAAACGAACTAGAATCTTTTAATTTCAAATATAATCCTGCACTTGCTGATAAAATGATCTCTGATTCCTTAAATAATGAAGGTGCTCAAAAATTGGATGGGCACTGGCTTTATAAATCAAAACCGATTGAAATTTCAATTTTTATAAGAAATGACGATCCTGTGAGAAAATCCATTGGTGAAGTTTTATCCGCACAACTCGAGAAAATGGGTTTCATCGTCACGAAAAATTATGGTGATTTGACAAAGGCATATTCCATAGTTTATGGTTCAAATCCAGCTGACCTAAAATGGAACATCTACACAGAGGGATGGTCAATGACGGGATTTGTAAGATATGACTCTGTAATCACTGCCCAGATGTATTCTCCTTGGTATTCAAATATGCCAGGATTTAACAATCCAACATATTGGAATTTCGAAGACAAGGATATTGATTCTCTATCACAAGCCATCTTCTTGGGAAATTTTACTTCCTCAGAAGAGCGATCGAAAATGTTACAACAAGCTGTTAAAATTGGAATAAATGACTCGGTCAGGATATTTCTCGCATGTCAAACTGATCAATTTGTAGCAAGTAAAAGGGTTAATGGAATAATCAATGACTTTGGTGCAGGGATAACGAGCAGGTTTACTCCAATCAATGCGAGATCTGATTCTAATTCTTTAACAGTGGGTGTAAAGGCAATTTATCAAGGTGCCTGGAATCCTGTAGCTGGATTTATCGATGCATATAGTCAGCCGATATGGGGAATTGTAAGTGATCCTGGGAGCTTCAAAAATCCATATACTGGACTGACTATTCCAGTGCGGTCTATTTGGGAGGTAAAAACTGCGGGACCTCTGGGCAAACTCGATGTACCTAAAGATGCAATTAAATGGAATGCTACGATGCAACAATGGATTCATGTGGGAGAAGGAGCAAAAGCCACAAGTAAGGTTACACTTCACTTGAATTTTGGTAATTGGCATAACAAAATGCCAATGGATATGAACGACGTACTATACGGAATATATTTTTTATATCAATGGGGCTCTGAGCCATCCAATGGAACAAAAACATTTGATTCGGAATATTCTCCAAAAGCAAAGCAAGCAGCAAAAACTCTCATAGGGGTCAGAATTATTGATAAGAATACAATCGAAGTCTATGAGGATTATTGGCATTTTGATGAATCTGAAATTGCAGATTCAGCCCAAGTCTGGCCTGCTATGCCTTGGGAAATCATGTATTCTATGGAAAAAGCAGTAACTGATGGCAAATTTGCGTTCTCAAGATCAGATTCAGTGAGCAATAATATTGACTGGTTATCATTAATTATTCCTGATCATGCAAATGCTTTAGGATCAAATCTTGAAGAATTTGTGAAAGAACGATCCATTCCAAATGCTCTAGGATACATTAATGACTCTAATTATTTTATTTCAAGATATCAATCATCAATTTCTTGGATAAAAGAACACAACAATGCAGTAATTAGTAATGGGCCATTTTATCTTGATAGCTATTCTCCTGAAACTCGAACCATTACAGTTAAAGAATTTGTGGATCCAACTTATCCGATTAAAAGTGGACATTGGAAAATATTTGAGGACGTGAATTTACCTAAAATTGAAAATGTAAGTGTGCCTACTATTGTTAACATCGGAAAAGAATTAAAAATTCCAGTTTCGGTAACACCTGGTTCAACAATATATTATTATTTTATCAATTCGCAAGGAAAAGTCATTGATCATGGAAATCAGACCTCTGGAAGTGACTTGTTGAATATAACAATATCTGGCCAGAGGACTAAAACTTTTGATCCAGGTTCAAATGATTTAGAATTATTTGCAATTTCCGAAAGTGCTTACAAACCTGATATTTATCATACTAGCTTTGTAGCAATAAATGGAGAATATCAAATACCAGTAGAAAGTGCTAATTTGGGATTAGAAACAGTGAATGACAACTATGCATATTTGATTGCGCTTGTTGCATTGATATCTGTAACAGGTATTGTAATTTGGCTTTGGCGGAAAAGAATTCCTAAGGTTGTGAAAAAGTGAGTTTCAGAAGGTTTCTTGCAAAAAGAGCAGTAACAATGTTCGGAGTGTTAATGGCAACGCTTCTTGTAACTATAGCATTGGTTGGTGCCAACATGGATGCTATCCTTAAACAGAGTGTGGCTGTTGAGATAAGACAAAAGGTGACAAGTGACAAGATTCTTATCGCTACTTTCAAAACTCCTGAGGAATTGAATGCATACATTTCAGACCAAATTAACAAAAGAATTATCGCTCTTGGCCTTGACAAGCCATGGTATACTCCGCAAAGGATTGGTTTAGCAATGTACAAAATACTCACGCTGGATTTTGGTCACGCGAAATTTCTTACAAGTGACAGCGGTTCATCTGATGTTAAAAATATAATGCTTGAAAAATTACCGAGAACTATTCTACTCTTTACAACATCTACTGCTGTGATAGCAGTCTTGGGTATATTTGTGGGAACTATTGCGGCAAGGAAAGTTAATACAAAAATTGACAAGATAACATCGGGTTTTGCAATTATTAGCAGCAGTTTTCCAGTTTGGTGGATAGGGATTCTCATGATCTATGTTTTTGCATTTCTATATCCATTGTTTCCCGCAAACTCGACCCCAGATGTACCATCTAGCGATCCAGGGTACATAGGTTCTTTACTTTATCATATGATTCTCCCTCTAATTACTGTAGTTCTAATAGGGTTTGGCTCATGGGCGTATCTTGTTAGAAATTTCTTGGTAGGAGTATTGCAAGAAGATTTTATCATGGCAAAAAGAGCAGTTGGTTTAGACGAACGGAGGATAATGTATTCCCACGCGCTGAAAAATGCTGCTCCCCCTATTGTGACAGTTCTTGCTTTGAGCCTTTCTGGTTCTTTAGGAGGTTCTTTAATTACTGAGGCCGTTTTCGATTGGCCAGGAATGGGACGGCTTTTTTATGAAGCAATTAATGTACTTGATCTGCCCGTGATAATTGGAGAGACATATGTTCTAACTGCATTTTTCCTTGTTAGTGTTTTTGTTGCAGATGTGCTTTATGGATATTTTGATCCGAGGGTAAGAACAGAATGAGTTATTCCAAGAAAGAAATTTGGCATGAATTTTCACACAGTAGAATTGGAATGGCTGGAATAATAATATTGGCTGTACTTTTTGTCATGTCAATAATAGCCTTTGTAACAATCCCTTTGGATAATTTTAAGCAGTGGAATGATCCGGCTAGCTGGCTTTCATATCCAAAATCTGCTTTACCTGCTTGGATAAATTATTTTTCACCTGAAAAAATCCCAGAGCATTTAATCCTGGAACCTCAAGTATTTTCAAAAAAACTAGACTCGTTATACATTATCACAGATTCCTTTACTGTGAATTATGAATACGACGGATTTCCTAGTGATTTTATATATCAATATTCTGTAAAATATGTAGGTTCTCCACTTATACAATTGTCAGTGACAAGACCAGATGGAATTGTACTACAATTAGAATCTGTCTCTCTTCCATTTAGCGATACAGAAACAACCTACAGCAATATGTTATTCTCAACTGATAATGTAATATCAAAGAATTTGGGAAATAATAGAAACCAATTTTCTTTTCCGATTGACTCTATTACTTCTGAAAAAATTATATTTTCAAAACTAAATGAAAATAAAATTATGAAGGGTCATTATATTTTCAAGGTAAATCTATACGGAATAACTGGTGAGCCAAGCTTTATTGATTCAAAATTGATTTTAGGAGGACAAGTTTATGGAATGATGGGTACTGATGAACTTCGAAGGGATCTTGCTGTTGGATTGCTTTGGGGGACACCATTGGCTTTATTCATTGGCATTACTGTGTCTATATCATCTGTAGTTTTTGGACTCTTGTATGGAATATTTGCAGGATACAAAGGCAAAAAGACTGATGAAGGAATGATGCGTTTCAATGATATAATATATGCAATGCCAGCTCTTCCTCTCTTGATAATTCTTGCAGTAACCATAGGAAACAGCATATTTCTGATAGTGGGATTCCTTGTGGTCTTTGGTTGGGTAGGTTTTGCTAAAATCTCAAGAAGCATGACACTGCAGATAAAGACATTACAATACGTAAAAGCATCTGAAGCTATGGGTCAGAAGAATTACAAAATTATTTTCAAGCACATACTACCACAACTTTTACCTTATGCATTCGCTAGCATTGCTATCTCGGTTCCAGCTGCAATTACAACTGAAGCAGGTCTTAGCTTTCTTGGGTTGGGTGACTCAACGTATCCTACATGGGGTCAAATATTGCATGACGCTAGTTCTTTTAGTGCAGCCGCGCGTGGAATGTGGTGGTGGATTCTACCTCCTGGCATAATGATTGCCATTACAGGTCTTGCCTTTGTATTTATGGGTCATGCAATGGATATTATTGTGAACCCAAGACTTAGACGATAGTAACAAAAGCAATCAGGAAAGATGAAATTAACCTTTAAAATTTTAGCTAATTACTACTGTAGGATTGAATTGACGAATCATCTTGATTACTTCGTCTGAAAGTTTTACCGTATACGCAGCAGAATTTGGATCGCTTGATTGAGCAAGGATTTCTGCAAACTGTGTTTTATCCTTGCCTCTTTGATACATGCCTCCTGATTCTTTAATACACAATGGAAACTTTTGCATCTTCATCCCACTTTGGAATAGATGTGAAATAAATCGAGTGTAGTTTTGAGGAGAATACCAATCTGTGTTCTTTTCTTCACAAAGCATAATCCAAGTATCTATGGTGTTCTGAAATAATGCCTTACTTCGAAGCTCTTCTAAAGTCATCTTCTGAACTAGAAATCGGCTCTCTTCATCTTGGAGCCGCATCTGGGACAGATTCCACCCTTGAATCTATTGTTACATGCAAGGCAAATGTATTTCACGCCCTGATTCTGGCCAAAAAATCCTCCGCCACTTCCACTATCGGATCCCATTCCTCCCATTCGTTTAAGTGCCCTATTTCGTAAAAAGAGTGGGAAGACTATGAAAATTGCAAGAGCAGCCACTAACCCAAAGGGAAACGGTAATAACATTTGTAAGCCTATGCTAACCGCAAGAGATCCAAAAAGGAATATTAGGTAAGTCTTATAGTTTATCAACGCTACCTGTTAGAGCAAAAAGCTTATAAATTTTTGTCAGGATTGGTCCGAGCATACCGTCATTTCAAGTAGGTTTCCGTCACGATCATAGGGGAAAATATCATTGTCCTCATAAGGAGATTGAACAATTATTGAAACAAAACCAAAAAAATTATGCAGATCGGTCACCGATGGCTTGGCTGCTCCACTTGGGTGGGAATGAACAGTGCCGACATAACTTGGATCAAATGGTAAAAAGGAATGCGGAAACCCAGCAAAAGTCGGGCCTGTATGGGAAAAGGGAGGAATTACTAGCCCGTCTATCATGATATGTCCCTTTTTGGCTTTACCACGTAGAATAAGAATTCCTTCATTTGGATGATTCATTTTGCAAAATGTTAAAATTCCATCCCTTACATCTTTTTTCATAGTTATTGTTCTACGAGGTCTTTCAAGTTTGAAGATCATGCAATCTTTCAAAGTTCCAAACTAATTAATCTTCGATAGATTTCTAATCTATATTTTTAAAGTGATTGGAGTTTTTGACAAACTTCCTATATCAACTTCAAGCTTGGATTTTAGTTTTGTTAACAGGTTGTTATTCTCGTTAGTTTCAGTATGTAATTTACTTCTATTTGCCTCTAAATTAACAAGATTGACTTTTTCTTTTTGCAATCTTACTTCATTCATTTCTAATAGCTTGAGGTCAAAGATTACAAGGTCTTGTTCTAGTTTTGAAATCTTGTCCGAATGAGTTTCCTTTAAAGCTAGAAACTCGTCGAGGCGTGAAATGGTCTCCTCTATCTGTTCCATGGATTTTTCCACGTCTTTGACAGATACTGAACCTGACCGTACTGATTTTTCAACAGCTTGAAGAACCTCTATTATAGAATTCTTGTTTTGTGCATTGATTATGTCATGCGGTTCACGAATCATCTCTTCCATTATTTTCCTTACAGGCTTTTCGAATGATGAGATATAGCTATATTTGCTAAGAGGTCTTGCAATTTTTGAAAACTGCATATCTATTTTATTTTTGATCTCCTTGCTCTCAGATGACAGTAGATTAATCTTATTTTTTATTTCAAGGAATTGGTCATATTCTTTTTTAGATTTTAAATCTAGAATATCTTTGTCTAGCTTTGTGATCAGAGTTTTGACTGAGTTTATTTCAATATCCAGCTCTGATATTCTCTGTGAGTTTTGTAAAATTTTTGTCCTAAGATCTGTGACATTATTAGCTGTTTCCTCAACTTTTTTGACGGATTCTTCAAAATCTTCATACTTGTTAATTGTTGTTTGCAGTAAATTCCTATTGTTTGCCATCTTGGAGATTTCTGCTTTGAGATTGTCAGCATATTTTCTTGCAAAAATGTGGATAATTCTTGAATTTAGACCAAGTGTATCCCCCAATCTCTTGAGAACTTGATTTGTCTGACTGTTGACTAGGATTATGTCTTCATATTTTACTACATTAGAAAGAGATGAGGAGGTTTCCCGTTTAATTGTAGAGACTACAGAATTTTTTCCCCTCGTAGCTATAGTGCGCAAGTTCTTATCAACATCGTCAAGTTTCAAATCATCACGCTCTAGATGTAGGATTATTTCATGAATATCCTTCATATTGGAAATTATTTCTTCCCTAATCGTTTTTGCCCTATTGATAGCTTCTGATCTTTGCGGGGATTCTATTCCGTGGAGAAACTTGGAGATTTCTGAAAATTGGATTATTTCAGGACTTTGTTCAACTGGTTGTTCAGAAGACTTCTTTTTTCCAAATCCAAATACCATTGAAACCAATTATGGTATAATCTTGACAACGTTAAATATTATGCAGAAACAAAATTCATTATGGGTGATATTCGTCTGATTATGGTCGGCGCCGTAGTGATTTTTGCAGGTTTTATTCTCGGAGGAATAGCAGGTTCAAACTATTCGCAAATTGCAATTCAGACTGGTCAATTTGACGAGTGTTATGATTATTCTTCAGGTACTGCAATAACAATAAACTGTACACAAAAGACTCAGGATGCCTATCTTTCGTTTGCCTTATCTGTGGTACTAATCGGAATTGGCTGCTTCATAATTGTCAAAGGTATAAGGGGAAAATGGGACCAGAATGTAAAAAGTGACGAGATGGTCGGCCCAAAAAGGTAGATAATTGTTTAAGGCATTATCATTCCGATTTGAACCAAATGGTTTATTCCATTTGCAAAGTTTTCGGTAGGAATTTGTCCGTAAGCCCAAAGTCCTGCATTACTTTTGATTTGCAGTGGATTCTGTTGGTTCTGTGTTGAATTTATTGAAGTATCTTGGAGCACAATTATTTTTTGTTTTATCAGAAATCCTATTCCCTGCATAAAGTCTTTGTCAGTAATTTGAGCCTGTTCCCACAATAATGCAACGTGTTTAACCCATTCTGGAATGAATGATTTTTCTTTATGTTGGATTGGTGGATCTGAAACATCCAAGTTTATGTTACTTATAGTTACAATTTTCAATCCAGATGCTCTTATTTCATCTATTAAGGTTCTAAGTTCACCTAGTTGACCCCAATCCATGTCCCCAGTGTATGTTTTGTTTACTTTAAGTGAAAAGTCCTGAGGATGTACCATGACAACTGCAAAACCGTACATTTCAATGTTTGATTTAATTTGTTGAAATACATAATCGTGAGTTGTTCCAACGAAAACGCCTTGATCAGTTAAAGATGAGGTTTGTGCACTTTCTGGAAAGTGATATAGTTGTTGACCACTAATCGGATAGGGTGGCTTGTCATTTGGATTGCCTGTGTTGCTACTAATGTATCTCATTCCATTTTCTCCTACTGCCTTGAAAGTATTGTTATTGAGTGTATTCAAGGGAGTAAGAAAGGTAAGTGGTTTAACTCCAAACATGACTTGAATTTTTTCATTTGTCATATTAAGCAGAGATGACTGCATGGTTTCATTAAATTTTGAAAAATCTTCATGATTCCAGCCATGGTTTGCAATTTCAATAGGTGCGCTCTTACTTTGAACTCTTGCATGCAAATAATCAAGTAACTGTGAATCTTTACCTAAATAATTTCCAATTATTCCAATAGTCAAACTTGCATTTTTTTCCAGGAATATGTCCATTACTTTTTCCTGTTGGTTTTTAAGATAATAATCTTGGATATCATCTAACCTAAAAGCCACACATTCACAGCTTTGTGAAGCAAATCTTACCGGCAGTAAGAGTTCTGATGTGTCTCCTCTGTGAACTATGAAAGAATTTTGAGTTCCATTAATTATTATATTCTTGCTGCCAAAGAGTTGGAGTAATTTTGCAGGATCAGATAATGTTTGAAATACTCTCAAGTTATATTCATTAACTTTCAAGTTTGAAAAAAATGCATTTCCTTTAGAGTCAATATTTGATTTGGCTACAAGACCAGTAGCATTGAATAACTCAACTACAAAATTTCCGTTAGTGTTGTCCAATCTGGTAGTTCCATCATAAATTGATACTGTCATGAGATTAGAAACTATTGATGGCCAAGGCAATGTTAGAGTAATATCGCGACTAATTCCTGGGACTAGTTTAATTGGATACGAACTATACGAGATCGATTTAGCTATAGTAATGTTTGCAAGAAAATAATCTTGTTCCCTTGAAGGAGTAATAACCCAAAACTGGGGAGTATAACCAAGATTATCGGTAATAGCTGTATCCCAGACTTTTTTATCTTGAGACTGTATGGCTACATGACCATTTATCATGGGCTTACCATCGCTATATAGTGCCTGAATTCTCATTCCTCCTGATAATGGAATGATAATTTTCATGTTAGATGTTCCGGTCTGCAAGTTGATGAAATTGGAACCTCCAAAAATATTATGATCATAATATTCCACTTTGTATTGATGTCCCAGAGGAAGATCCGATATCGTATACGGATTAGTTGGTGGAGAATCTATCCTTTTGAATGGTTGTGTGCTAAAGTCTTGATATACAAGAAAGTAACACTGGCCTTCTTGGAATATCACAGTGTTAAAATTTGTATCCTGGACTTGGACCGCAATAGCGCCAGTATTTGATGCAAAAGACAAGTTTGGATTAAGGAGTAAAAGAGGAAGTAAAATTAAATACAAAACTTTTTTCATTATTTAATCCTCTCCGCACTAGTCCATGATGCCTTTCTCTTCAAAGCCTCTTCAATCACTGCTTTCATTGATAGAAAATCGACTAGCTGTTTATACCCTATGAGCGCAAATATAGAATAAGGGAGTATGTTTTTACCATCACCCTCAATCCTTATTGCCAAGGCAACTAGAAGATGTTGAAGTATGGCATACAAGACTGCGAAATATAACACAAAAGTCCACTGGCCTGTAATTACGTTAGCTATTGCAAATGCCAAAATAAGAAAACCAGTAAATGGAATTACAAGCATATTGATTACCATTAATGGCCAAGTAATTTTGTGAAGAAAACCAAAGCGAGGAGTTGTTAGTATATCCTTGTGCTTTATCATGTTCTGAAGATTTCCTCGGTACCATCGTTTTCTTTGTCGATAAAAATCTCTTAGAGTTTGTGGCGCTTGAGTATATGCAACAGCCTCATTTGATCCCTGGACTATTAATCCAGATTTTAGGACTTTGACAGTTGTATCGAAATCTTCAACCAATGTATCCTTGCTATATTCTCCCACTTCTCTTAACACCGCACGCCTGAATGCTCCCAAGGCTCCTGGAACCATCGCTATGGTACCAAAATTGTCTAGACCTCTTCGCATTAACTGGATTGTTGTCATATATTCCAAAGCCTGGCACCTAGTTAACCAATTCATTGTCTTCTTTATTTTGATATTGCCAGCAATTGCCACAACCTCTTTATTGTAAAATCCACTTACAATCATCTTGAGTGAATTGATACCAATTATTGTATCAGCATCTACAACTACTATTATCTCTCCTTTTGCAAACACTAGTCCATAGTTTAGTGCTGAAGCCTTTCCGCCATTTTCTTTATGTAATACTTTTATTTCTGATTTGTATCTTTGAGCTATCTCTAACGTCTTATCCTCACTACCATCGTCGACAACTATTATTTCCTTTTGCGGATAATCTGAATTTACTAGTGCCTCTATTGTCTGTGCAATGACTTTTTCCTCATTATATGCAGGAACTAGAATGCTTACTGATGGATAATAGGAAGATGGAGAAGCATGTGATTCTTTGTAGCTACTGCGTATTGCTAAAGGAATGAAGAGCAGACTATACCAAAAAGATAGAGTCATTGACCAGACAAAAATTGCTTTTGTTATGGACTGCCAATTGATATATCCTTCATAAGCTATTGCAGACGCAATAACAAAAGGAAGAATAATCATTGCAGCTGCATGCAAAGACAATGAATGTTTATCAGATTGATAATTTGATAGGCCTGTTCTTGGTTTACTTGTGATTTGATAAATAACAAGACCTGTGGCAAAACCTACTGAAATTAAGCTGAGAATACTTAGCATGCTAAGAATTAGGTAAAGAAAGATTGCAAAAATTCCTAATGCAAGTATAATCTGAACTGGATCGATCCCTGTTCTCCTTTGTACCAATTATAATCCTCTGCTTTATTTTTTCTTTTTTTACCAATAAGTATGTGTAAGTTTTTTTACTGACACTGGATTTTGCTCAAACTTGGATGTTGATTCTTGATAAGGAGATTAGTTGCCACTATAGTTTGTATGGAACCATTTAACATATGCCTGTAGCACGTTCAAATCGCTGCCACCAAACCAAACAGATGACCCATCTACTTCATATGATACCTCGCTGTAGCATGTCTCCAAAGTTTGTAACATGGTCATTCCAGGTATTGATGATTGTTGAGTTGAGACTTGGACTGTAATGACTAGATTTGGATTTACTGCTTTTAGCTTTGGTACCATCATATCTACGAAAGATTTGTAACCATCACTACTTGTGCCACAAGTCCCTTGTTGGGATTGGGCCTGTAGGTGAAAGTAATCAGAAAATGCAGCTATCTGAGTTCCATAGTCTTTGGTATATGTTTTGCTTGGAGTGGCTCTGAACTTTAATCCAACTGCATGTGCTGCATCTGCTGCTTTTTTCATTGCTCCAACAACATCTGCATTGTCAGAGGATGGGGAAACACCTGACTCTAAATTGAATTCTATTGTATCAAATCCTAAATTCTTTACTAATTTTGCGTTTGAAACAATATCAGCACTTGATGTAAATGCCGCTGCATGATCTCCAGGCAATGATAATGCGGCTGCTACATAGCTCGAATCAAAGGCGCCGTTTTGTGCCCTCAATCGTGATAAGTCGTTAGCATCCATGTTTGGTAGATAAATATTAAGTTGTGAGTTTAGATCTACATATTGCAGGTAGAGTGCAGAGAATCTTTTTCCACCTGTTGTTGCAGAATTCACATTTATTTTAGTAGTTGATGATCCTATGTTTCCTGCATTGTCAGATACAGTTAGTTGTGCAGTAAATGTTCCGACAGAATAAGTATGAGTTGGATTTTGTACTGTCGAGGTTGATCCATCGCCAAAATTCCAAGAATAGGTATACGTTCCGCTTCCCCCATTCGGTGTTGTTGTAAAGCTAACAATTAAGGGAGATTTGCCGCTAGTGGTATTAGCGTTAATGAGGACTGTAATTGGTTGAAGTGAGGTGGTGGTAATCTGGATATTTGAAGATCCTGTACTTCCGGCGCTAGTGACATTTACTTGAGCAGCAAATGTTCCAGAGGTTGAGTAAGTATGGGTTGGATTTTGAACTGTAGATGTTGACCCGTCACCAAAGTTCCACAAGTAACTGTATGTACCATTACCACCGTTTGGTGTAGTTGTAAAGATTACATTTAGTGGTGCAGTACCGCTTGTGAGACTTGCACTAGCAGATACCGTTACTGGTGTTATCGGTGTTGGCTGTGGGGTTACATTGATAGAAATATTGGAAGAAGCAGTACTGTCTGCACTAGTTACGGTTACCTGTGCGGCAAATGTTCCAGAGGTCGAATAGGTATGAGTTGGGTTTTGTACTGTTGAGGTTGATCCATCACCAAAGTTCCACAAGTAACTGTATGTACCATTACCACCACTTGGAGTTGTTGTAAAGCTTACATCTAGTGGAGATGTACCATTTTGTGGATTTGCACTAGCAGATACCGTTACTGGTGTTATCGGTGTTGGCTGTGGGGTTACATTGATAGAAATATTGGAAGAAGCAGTACTGTCTGCGCTAGTGACATTTACTTGAGCAGCAAATGTTCCAGAGGTAGAGTAAGTGTGGGTTGGGTTTTGTGCTGTAGATGTTGACCCGTCACCAAAGTTCCACAAGTAACTGTATGTACCATTACC
>CAZIHN010000018.1:20402-26427 GCA_964538845.1 uncultured Nitrosopumilaceae archaeon
TACCACCGTTTGGTGTAGTTGTAAAGATTACATTTAGTGGTGCAGTACCGCTTGTAGTACTAGCACTAGCAGATACAGAAACTGGTGTTACCTTTGAGGATGCAACAATCTGAATATTGGTAGAATCGCTGTTACCAGTACCATCGGTCACAGTCACTTTGCCCGTGAATGTACCAGAATTAGAGTATGTATGTGTTGGATTTTGCATTGTAGATGTTACTCCATCTCCAAAATTCCAAGAATAGGTATACGTGCCGCTTCCGCCATTAGGTGTTGATGTGAACGTTACATCAAGAGGAGCTGTACCATTTTGTGGACTTGCATTAGCTGACACTGATACAGGTTTTGATTGTGATGTTACATTTATTGAAACATTGGAAGTAGCTGTAAGACCAGCGCTAGTTACAGTTATCTTTGCAATAAATGTTCCAGGATTGGAATAGGTATGTGTTGGATATTCTTTAGTTGAGGTTGCACCGTCACCAAAGTTCCACAAGTAACTATGTTTGTCATTTCCTCCGGTTGGAATTGCCGAAAAGCTTACAGTAAGTGGAGCTATACCACTCTGTGGATTGGCACTAGCGGCAACTGATAATGATGCTGGAGGACTTGTTCCAGTTATCTTGACATTGGAAGAAGCTGTACTACCAGAACTAGTTAAAGTAACTTTTGCAGTGTAGGTTCCTGACGTGGAATATGTATGAGTTGGATTTTGAAGGGTTGAGGTTGATGTAGTAGAAAATGTTGAGCTATCCCCAAAATCCCAAGAATAACTGTACACTCCCTTGCCTCCGCTTGGAGTAGCCGAGAATTTCACACTGAGTGGCACGATGCCACTTGCGGTATTCGCACTAGCAGTTACTGATAATGGTGTTGTCCCAGATGAACTACTATAAATCACTTTTAGATTTTCTGATGATGAATATGTCCTGTATAGGGTACCACCTACAAATTTTGCTTGAATGGTGTATGATCCTCCAGTTTTAGGTGCTATCAAACCATTGACATGATAATTACCATTTGAATCTGTGGTAGTGCTAGGTATGCTTATTGGAAGAGGGGTGATAAAAGTAATAATCATTCCACTAAGAGGCTTGTTAAGAGTGGTATCAGTCAATTTACCGTACAGGCTGTAGGTGCCTCCAGAATTGATAGTCGCTGGATTAAGTGTTAAAGTAATTGAGACATTGTTTTTTGAAGGTGTTGAAGCTTCTGCTAGTGAAGGAGCTACAAATGTCAATGTTAGAACTAAAAATCCGATGATTGCTATGGATTGTATTTTGAATGAATTTGTTTTTTTGGATACAAATGGAACTTTATTCACTCGATTAGTTTTCACATCAAGTGAATAACTATGGGTGCTAATGTAGAGTAGCATGTTATTATTTCTGAAGACACATTTCCAAAATTGGAAATAACATCAATGAAAGTTCAAAACCAATGAGAATCATTCAATGGTGGAATTCCATTTACAAAAAATTTTTAAAGATTTTGTGTCATATTTTTTTCTGACGGTAACTCACTATAACTCAAAAAATAATGACAGAGTTCAAATATATTGATAATTTTTAATATTATTTTTTGATAATGCAGTTTAATTTAGAAATCCTATATTGATATTGAGGATGAAAAGTAGTTAATTCGGAAAATAACATACGGGTTTTTAATTATTTTAATTGTGCAAGAAATTAATTAATGCAGACATCAAGAGTCGATCCGCTAAAAGGTATAGAAAGAATTAAGCATCTGGAACAAGAGATTGAAGAATTACGAAAGACAATTGAATCAAACGAGCGAAAATATCGAGATTTGTATGACGGTGCTCCTGACCTTTATCGTACTATCGATATCAACGGAATAATTCTTGATTGCAATAAAGCCTATACAAATTATCTTGGATATTTAAAAGAAGAGATACTTGGAATGTCAATTTTTGATCATGTTACAGATGAAAGTATCGATAAAATGAGAAATTCATTTGAGAGTTGGAAGAAAGATGGACACGTTGAAAGCAGAGAGATAAAGATGAAAAGAAAAGATGGAACCATATTTTCTGGTTTACTTAGTGCAACGAATTTGTATGATTGTGATGGAAAACTAATTGGAAGCAACACAGTAATAAAAGACATCACAGAGCTTTGCAAAGCAAGACAAGACTTGGAGGCAAGTCAGAAAGAGATCCAGGATAATTTAGAAAAGCTTAAAAAAACAGATGATGCCAAAGATGAGTTTTTGGCCATGATTACTCATGAGCTAAAGACGCCTCTTGTGCCTATAGCTGGCTATGCTGATATTCTATTATCTGAATTCCTTGGAACTCTTACCGATCCACAAAAGGAGAGAATTAGAATAATAAAATCTAGCTCTGAAACTCTGTTGAAATTGATAACAGAGCTCCTAGACGCACAGAAAATAGAACTAGGTAAGCTAAAGCTAGAAATGTCATCTCAAGATTTATCCACTATAATTGAAAATACGATTACCAATGTAAAGCCCATAGCTGATAGACATAATATCGCCATTACTTCAGAATTGGAAAAAAATGTCTATTGTTATTGTGATAAAGATAGAATAACTCAAGTTTTAACAAATCTGATTTTCAATAGTCTGGACTTTTGCGAAGACAAAACTGGAAAAATTAGCATAAAATTAAACATGGACAACATGAATGCCAAAATAGTGGTAAAAGATAACGGTCTTGGGATTGAAAAACAGAATTTAGGCAAGATATTCGTAAAATTCTACCAGGTAAATACAACTACAACAAGAGAACATGGAGGCACTGGTCTTGGTTTGTCTGTATGCAAGGGAATAGTGGAAAACCATGGAGGAAAAATTTGGATAGAGTCAGAAGGTCTCAATAAAGGAACAGAAATTCACATGATCCTCCCAAGGGTTACTGTGAAACCAAGTTTAACTGTTGCTTGACCAAAATAATAATTCAATATTTTATGTAATAGAGATAACTGTTTTAATCAAAATTAAACAAACCAGACATCAGATGTAAAGTTATTTCCAATATGTTGCATAATGCAGGTCGTTGAAAAATTCCTTAAGAGGTTGGGTCTGATAATTGTCGTAAAATATCAGCGTATTATTTACTCCAACGCTTTGAAGCTTGTAAAGAGCATGAGCTACCTTTTCAGGTCCATCCCTCCCTGGTGCAAATGATAGCTGTATTTCATTTACTGTATGCGGAGATTCTTGTACCAATTGGGCATAAACAGATGATGAACATTTTGACAAGCATGGATTAGAGGTGTAACCGCTCATCATTACATTCATCTGATTCATGTGTTTTGCTACTGCTCCCCAATCCCATGTTGGAATTGCAAATCTTATGGGCCAATATGAAACCGCAACTACTAACTTGGCATTACTGCCTGTTAGTTGATTGTATTGTTTTATAGCTGAATTGGCTTGGTCAAAATAAATAATTGATTGTGCTTGGTCTCTGGTAAATTCTGGTGTGTTCCATATTTCATAGTCATATACGATATAGTCATATCCTTTTACAAGCGTGGGTAAAAATTGTGTGATATTTCCAATTGTATGATAAATCCTGTACGATCCTATGATTACACCGGGAGCAAATTGTGGTTTAGCTGCAGCCGCCTCAGATACTGCAATAGATGTGTTTGCATTATTGTCGCCTCCAATCATTAGAATATCGCCACTCTTGAGGTGCTTGGAAAATACCTGTAATATATCGGAATAATGACCTTGATTTGTGTGAAGCCAGAATCTCAGATTAAAGTTATTTAGACTCTTTACTTGGACCTTGTTACTAATCTTGTAAACTGTCGCATCAGCTTTTGATACAATTATGCCAACATTAAGAGAAGAGCCTATAGTTGATGAAAGAATCTGTCCATCTGGAACTCTAAAGTAAACAATCATTCTGTGTCCGGCAGGTAAAAAGATTGGTTTGAATCCAGAGTGTTGCAAACATAATGCAGGTTTTGGACCATCACCATCAAAATCAATTCTTAAAGCTGAATTGGAAGCAGCACACGCATTTGGAGAGAGTGAAGCACTCTCATTTAATAATCCTGTAAAGTTCATTGATGAAATTATGTATGTTGATTTGAAAGTACCCTGAGCCAGATTTGTCTGGTTTGTATCTACATACCAATTTTGTCTGGGTACAAACTTTCCATTTACAGTTATCCCAGTTACATTAAGCCCTGAAGTACTATTGTTTAGTATTCCAGCAGCTCCCCATGCAAAGCCAGTTGGATTTGTGGCATTTGCCCAAAGTTTGACTTGTGAAACAGCAAATGGTGTAGTTGTTACTGCATAGCTGTTTTGCAAAAGTGGTGTTGTTAGTCCAAAGTTTGCTAGTACAGGTAAATTTACCAAAAGGGCTACAATTAAAGTAAATACAAGTATTCGCTGTCCTACTGTATTGCCTCGAAAAATATCAAAATATGATGATTTCAAGGTATTTTCAAACCCACCAAAGCAGGATTGGTAATTCTCTTTCAGCTTATATATATGTGCCAGCATTTCCCAAAAATAGAAATCACTTTATAATCTCATCCAAGGTTTTTGCAATTTTGAAAACTAAAGGCGCCAGGTAAGGGATTCGAACCCCTGAGTGCCGAAACACAACCGCTACCTTGTATTTTTTGATCTCGAGGCGGTCGCCGTACCACTTGGCTAACCTGGCAGCCTGTCAAGGGTTTCATTGTGGGACATAAATACAATAAGGATAAACTGATCAGGTGATCAAATATATAATAAAGGATATAAAGTAGACAATTTATCACATATATAGCAAAATGGAGGCTATTACCAAGAAGACAGTTGCGGTATTGTTTGAAGGTAAAAAATACGCTCTCTCAGATGATATTACACTGGGCTCTATTTTGCTCAAACTTGGGCTTGGAGAAGACACTCCTACTATAATTCAAGTTACAAAGGAAGGGCTTGTCCTGATTCCACAGATCTGAAAATTGATAATAGATAGTTTATTATTTATATCATCTTAAAACAAAACAGATTCACTTGGGTAAGACAAGAATTTCTATTACAATAGATGACAAGCTGGCAAAAGCAATCGAGAACTATTATCGTGAAAGGGTAAAGATGACTGCTGAAAAAGGTGAAGTTATTCCAAAACTTTCTAACATTTATGAGGAAGTAATTGAACGGGGATGGGATTCAAAATCCATTCCAAAAAAGAAATAGGGAAGAAAAATACCATTATATCGTAGAGTGAAAAAGTGGGCCTAGATCTAAAGATACTTTGTGTTAGGGAGAAAACTAATCTTGAATCGTTTACATCAAAGATAGTTGCCATTGATGCCTATAACGCAATATATCAATTCTTATCAATAATTCGTGGTGCCGATGGAATGCCGCTTACTGATTTTAGTGGCAAGGTAACAAGTCATGTAAGTGGACTTTTTTATAGGAATATCAATTTTTTATCTCTAGGTATCAAACCTGTTTATGTTTTTGATGGAAGGCCTCCATCTCTAAAATCTGCAGAAATTGAGAGAAGAAAGCAGATTAAAAAAGATGCTACAATAAAATATGAAAATGCAATAAGTGAAGGAAAATATGAAGAGGCAAGAAAATTTGCGCAGCAAACTTCTGTACTAAGGGATGAGATGGTAGAAGAATCAAAGAAATTGCTTTCCCTTTTTGGAATACCATTTGTGCAAGCACCTTCTGAGGGTGAGGCAACTGCTGCACAGATGACTGTTAATGGGCAGGCACATGCATCTGCAAGTCAAGACTTTGATTCTTTATTGTTTGGAGCAAAAAGACTAGTACGTAATTTTACAAATAGTGGCAAACGTAAACTGCCTAACAGAAATACTACTATAATAGTCGAGCCTGAAGTGATTCGATTGGATAAAACACTAACAGAGCTTGGAGTAACAAGAGAGCAACTGGTTGACATTGGAATTTTAATAGGAACTGACTTTAATCCTGATGGTTTTGAGAGAATTGGTCCAAAGACTGCCTTGAAAGTGATAAAAGAGCATGGATCTCTTGAAAAAGTTCCTCAAAT
>CAZIHN010000019.1:0-24620 GCA_964538845.1 uncultured Nitrosopumilaceae archaeon
GTCGGAACTAGAAGCTCCGCCACCTGTACCGAATCCTTTTGGTAAGGTCATTTGGTTTATAACGAAAGTGTATGCTTTTAAATCTTTTCCTAAAAATAGATACAACTAGTTCTAATCTGATCGAGAAAAATAAGAAAAAGAGAGCGCTTTTTGCGCGTCTATGGGATAGATCTACTGTACAGTTTGCCTTCTAAGGCCATCTTGTACATTTCTGCAACATATGGATTCTCTCCTGGTGTTTCTGCGCCAAGTTCGACAAGTCGTGCGTATACTCTTACTACATAGGCAAGTGCGCCCATGAAAGCAACGACGACACCCATGTTGAACATCCAGTGGTTTGGAACTGCGAAGATCTCCTCTACATACCAGAAGTGCCACATCTCATTAACACCAATGGTAAACATTGTTGCCAAGTAACCAAGGATGGTCATCTTAAGACCTGTGTTCATTGAGTTGTTTGGACCTCTCAGAATTGGTACCTTTCTGTCATAGACAGCTACCATTCCCCATCCTAATGGAAGGGCAACAAAGTGGCTGTATAACCACCAGTGTGCTGGTGTGAAGGCACTATCTCTGATTGATGTCTGGTGTAAAGATCCATCTACGAAGTTATCAACCTCTACTGATGCAGCGATCGATCCCAATGCTATGATGATCATCCAGATCTTCTTCAGTCTCTGGATCTCAACTTCTTTTGGAATCAGTGCCGGCATTTGTGCCATAGGATAGTGATTGAGGCGTACATATTTAAAGCATGAGTAAGAACTTCCATAATAACTACTATAATTTCTACATGTTTAAGACAAATAATTCCAAAAAATCATATACTATTTTGTGTTAATACAATAAATTAACATTAGAGAAAATAATGGATTTGATGTTTGACATCAATGATTAACATACTTATTGCCAAGATCAAAAGGGCCCTAGGGCAAAATATATATCGTTGTAGTTTGACAGTTGGATTAGTTAAGCGATATGGTCGATAAGAAGTTTATTGTAGCTGCAATAGGTGTAATCGTTGCACTTGGAGCAGTTGGACCATCAATGGCACAAATGTTCCAACAGGCTGAAGCACACGGTGTACAGGCACAACTGCAGAGCCGTTTTGTTAGGATAGATGATGAGACTTGGTCAAAACAATCTGTTCAAACAGGCGATACTTTATCTGTGTCAGGCAAATTCGTAAGTCTTGTAGACAGGGATTTGAGAGGTTGGTACACTGTATATGGTGACTCACCAAACGCTGGCAACAGATGGGAAATAATTGCAAGAGATCCACCAGGTAACGTGATCACGATACCAGCAAACGCGGTGGTTCCTTACAAGTTGACCATCAGGGCACTTGAACCAGCAGTTTATCACATGCACACTCAGCTCAACGTTGCAAGCATTGGTCCAGGCTTAGGTCCAGGACAGACGGTCGTGGTAACAGGAAATCCAATCGTTAAACCAATTCCATATGCAAATATTGCATATCAATCCATAGTGATTGCAGTTGGATACGCGGTTACTTTCGCAACCAGACCTTGGCAAGTGATTTAAAAAATCACCCCCACTCTTTTCATTTTCTTCATAGTACCAGATTACAATCTAAACAATTTCAGAATCTTTCATTATCCAGGGAAAAACATTTCTTCATATTTATGAAATCACATCCCAAAAAATCATTTCCAAATTCAATCTCTTCTAGATGAATCATTTTTGAAAAAGAAGTGGCCTGAATTATGAATCTATTCTAATTTTAGATTTGTTGAAACTTAATCCGGAACCTGTGCTTGTCTCAACATTCCCAATATCTGCTGTAATCCATCTGCATTGGTACCTGTAAATATCATTACACCTTTCACAGATCGTACCGTTGCAAGATCTTGGGCTAAGTTAGCAGCACCCTGAACCGTATGATCTCCTGAGATTGAAGTTTGGGCAAAGAAATCATGTCCACCTGTCTGATCTACATGCTGTGCAGCTTCAAGTGATCTAGTGGGGTTAGACTCTTGCCATGGTTGGGTCTGTACTTGCAAGATGTCCACTTTCTGTCTTACTTGCCCCCAATCCCAGTTCTCTCCACCCACTTCTCTGTAAGAGGGAGTAACCCATAGCAATGCGTGGCTTCCAGTTCTTGTATTATATTCTTGCACTGCAGCTTGACATCTCTGAAATATTGCAAGTGCTTGTGTTTCATCTGTAACAAAAGACGGTTCATAAGTTGGACCACTCTCATAATCTTCGCTGATGATATCAAATCCTGCGCGCAAAGTCTGGGCATTGGTCTCAATGTCATCAACTCCTTTGCTTCTAAAAACTGAATAGACTAAAACACCTGGTGCAAAGTATCCGGTTTTGTATTGTTGAATTAAAGTTGGGTCGGTAGTTTGCAAAAATACCATGTCACCTGAAATCAGATTGTCCTTCAATATTGGCAGCTCCTCATCATACAATGAAGGCCATAATACAAAAGAGAGAGGCCTTCCAAACGTCGCGGGAGAAGTTATCTTTGTTGTATTTGTGATATTGCTCACTGGAGTATTTGTTCTATTTACCACTAGAGGAGTAATTGCAGAGGTATTATTCCAATGTGTCTGTGATGTAGTAATGATCTGATTCCATGGACCAACTGGAATCTGTGTATCGTTTACAAATTGCCAGTAGGTTTTATCAACATCAGATAGTCCAAGTAAATCACGAACGGCTGGAGATACGTCCAATCCAGATTTTATATATTGAGGTTGATGGGAACCAAAAACATACCCTAAGTCATCAGTATTGGTCGGTCCAACGTCCTCCCACTGCGCATAAGCTGTCTTGATTCCCTTTGTAATCTTTATCCAATGATTCTTTAAGATTGACTCGGTATTTGTCAAAGATGTCTTGCCATACCAATAAATCATTGAAGCATCAGCCTTTCTTTTTCCAGTACTGTCAAAGTCATCGTATGGAAGGGCAAAATAGAATGGATTCTCTTTTGGAGTAAAACCAGCGGGTAGTGAACCATTTCTATTATTAGGATCATCAATTCCTCCAAAATCTTTAAGCCAGAAATCATCCCATGCACTAGCTGTATTAGAGATATAGCCATTATCGGAAGCTGCGCTCTCCCCAATCCAAAAGATTGTTGTGGTCACATTAGCATGAATTTGGTAACCAGTATTAATCACAGATGGAATAGTCGTCAGTGATCTATTTGTTTCTGTGACTGGCGGAAGGGTTTCCCGTGATGTATAATTTGTTGCTATCAAGATCGCAACAACTATTATAATCGCTGACGCAATTCCCACTACTAAAATCTTGTTGTTTATCATAGGCTCAAAAGTTGATTTTGAATATAATTAGTATTCAAAGTTGTGTGATGAAGATCCAAATTTCTATTCTACCAACTGAAAATGGAGGCCTCCATTAAACTATTAGGTAACTTTGTTCAGTTTATTAGGATGTACTTTTAGTGGATGATTCCTTTTGTAATGTATCTCAGGATCGTTAGATTTAGAAAGTAAAATTTATGATTCTGTACAGCCTGCACCACATTCTAAACAATTTCCTCTAAATTTATTGCATCTTAGTTCAAAAACTATGGTTGTCCGAATTGATCCACATTTCTTGCACACTTGGCTTCAATCTACGACAAGTAAATAAGACGTTCAACCTCAAATCACAAAATTTCTATAGGCACCCTGATTTCATTTATGAGGTAAACTATTGAAAGTAATACAAATTGCTACCGCAAAATCCAACTATATTATCCCTTTTTTGCTGTTTGCAGGTTCATTTCTTATCTACTCTTATAATTTGAACCAGCAGCCCTGGCATGGCGATGAAATTAACTATCTCGGATGGGCCGCGAATTACATACATTTGATAAAGTCAGGAGATATTGGAAATCCATGTCTTATATCAATCAACAATTGTAACATCCTATACCATATTCCTGCGCATGCATTAACGTATAGTCCACTTCGGATGATTTTGATTGGATTTCCTATCGGAATACAAAACTTAGATTATGGAAGCTTTTACAATTGGTCTTGCTACTGGTTTAGTTGTTATAATCCACAAAAAGCACCGACCATTGATCAGATGGCTTCAGGACGTCTGCTGTCTCCTTTTTTTGGTTCTCTAACTATAACAATTTCATTTTTAATTGGAAAGATTCTGTTAAACAGATTTGTTGGCATAATATCCTCCATACTTTTTCTGTTCTATGATCTTTGGTTGTGGTACAGTAGAACAGTAATGACAGAAGTCCATTACATTTTTTTTGCAATGCTATCTCTATTGCTCTTACTTTATACATTCAAGTCTGGACAATTCAAAATAAAGTATTTAATTTTTAGCGCTGTAGCATTTGGACTTGCCTTGACCTCAAAGATATTATCTGTAGAATTCTCAGTATTATTTCTTGGAATAATCTTATTTGGTGGATTACAAAAAGTACAATCTTTAACAAATAAGCCCATTAGAAATGGTTCGAAAATAGTTCTCTCCATAATCCTATTCTTTACAGTATCCTTGTTCTCTTTCTTTTTGACTGAGCCAGGATTTTATCAAAATCCCCTCAAAGAAATTTTTGTTATCAAAAAAGATATGGATAATTATAATCGCGATGTTTGGTTTATTGGGTATCCCACTGTTAATGGCATTTCAACCAATAGAATTGCGCTGCTTTTTCATTATACTCTTTTCCCAAGCATACTTGAACAAAAAATACCTGGGGCATTCCCAAACTCCACAATGAAAACTGGATGGTATAATCCCCCAACCTATTCAAGTATCGCACTGACTATCTTTTTTTTCATTGGATTTGGTTATTTGATAGACAAAGTTAGGAGTCTAAGGAAATTTAGATCAGAAGGAATTCTCTTGATTTGGTTTCTTAGTATGTTCATATTCACACTATTGATCGCGAGAGATCTCTCTCTTGAGAGATATCTCCTGCCATTACTGATTTCAATTATTTTTATCTCATCGTATGGATTCTGGAGATTGACTAAAGATCTGCGAAATTACAGATTGAAGTTTGTGTTTGCATCATATTTTATTTTTGCCCATTCGATTACATCTCTTTTCTATTGGCAAAAACTGTACTTTTCTCCAGGCACATTTTGGTTTAATCCACTTAGATATGGGACCCTTCAGGAATCCTTTGACAATACTTCCACACTTGTTGTCAATATTATTTTTGTAGGATTTTTCTTGTTCATGTTATTGATTCCATTCAGGAAAAGAATCAAACCTGAAAGTAATGGAGACGTGAACAAGAATACATTTAATCGAAGTTTTGGGTATTAATTATTCTAAAAAAGAGACTTGCTTTATCTTTGATCTATTCTTTTATCTTCAAGAATTTTCCAAATTTTTGATAAATTGTAAACCCTTTAGTGTGACAGATTTGTAATCACTCTCTGTCAAGTTTGGCTCAAAGGAAATATACTTCTCAAATCCAATTTTTTGTAAACTTCTAACTATAGACAGAAAATCGAGATGTGCATATCCTGGCATAGATCTATTATTGTCTGCAAAATGTGTATGTTTAACAAAATCTTTTGAATCCAATATTGCTTTCTCAAAGGAATTTTCTTCTATGTTCATATGGAAAGTATCAAGCAGTACTCCTAGATTGTCTTGATTTATCTTGTGTGCAATGTTTGTTGCATCACTGACCAAGCTGCAGTACGGAGTGCTGTATCTGTTCAGCGGTTCAATTACTAGATTCACTCCGTGATCATATGCAAATCTCGATAGTGATGAGAGTATAGGGATTATCCTCTCAATTGTAGATTTTTTCTGATTTTCAGAAATGACCCGATGATTTGCATCAAAATTGTCGCGGTCATCTGCAAATAGACAAATATTAAATTCTTGTCCACCAAGATATTGGCACATTTCTATGCATTTTCTAACATAATTTTCGGAGAATTTCACTAAATCTGCATCAAGACTGAGCAGTCTTCTTTTCCATCCATTTTCGCTGATTTTACCCCACATTCCAGTTATACCACAAATAGGGATGCCATAGGAAGCAAAGATCTCTCTAAGGTTTTTTAGGTCAATATTGTCCGGCTCTCCAAACATCTCCACCGCATCGTACCCTTGTTCTTTCAACCTAGCAAGGGATTGCTCTATAGATTCTATCTTTCTAAATGAAGATAAAGTTACAGAATACTTGAATCCCAATTGTTATAAGATCGACAACTTCGTTTTTTATCTTTATCGTAATTACCAGTTATTTATTATGTGATTTCCAATCTCAGGGCACTTTATTATTCTAGAATCTTTAGCAAGACCAGATTTACGATTTGAAATATAAACTGCGAGGCCATCTTCACTTTCCAAGTCGGCAGGCCTCCCGTGAGATCCTTTAATCAAGTTAGTATCAAGCGGTATACAATTCTTTTCTCTATCAAAAAATAATTCAACCGGATCATATCCTGGTTTGCGGTGTATATCTACTGTACCAGCAAAAGGTGGTGCATTTTTAGAATCATACCACCAATAATAGCTAAACCATTTGTCTTTTTCTGATATTGCTATCAACTCTCCACTTCTTTCATTATCTATTTTCAATTTCTTTTGTTCTTGCTGCGAGAGAACTTTGTCTACACCTTGGATATCTTCTAGAACTTTCTTTGTTTTATTAACAAAGTCATCTTGTACATAAACATGTGCTATCTGATGATCCACCATTGCAAATGCCTTACTAAATTCAAAATCAATGTATTCCTTCCCCTTAATAGTTCTTGTATTAAGTAGTCCAGCTTCTCTCAACTTTACATTCAGCGGAATAGAACTAGAAACTTCATCAAATCCATATTCAGAAAGAACTATGAATTCTGTCTCGTTCTCTAGGCCTAATTTGGATGTTTTTTCTACTATGCTTCCAACAATGTTGTCTGCATTTATCAAATCATCACGAACTTGAGAGCTGTTTTTGCCAAATCTCTGAGCAGAATAATCAACATGTGGTATGTATACAAACATCAGGTTGGGACGCGATTTTTCAAGGGTATATTCTGCAGCCTTGCCAATCCATTCACTTGATTTTGATGATGCCATCGGACCCCAATATGTTGCAAGATTAAACTCACCAAGAGATTGTGTAATATTCTCATAGTACCCAACAGGTGTTGAATAACACCATTGTATCAGGCTCCCATCTCCCATGTGAAGCGGTCGTGGAGTAACTATGATATCAGAGTTTGCAAACATTGTATTTTGCCAAAAAAGAACTGCTGTCTTTAATTCAGAAGGCGATGATGAAGATCTCTTTTTCAGAATATCCCAGGCTCTATCGCTTTTGACTAGTGCACTAGGTTGTTCCCAAAATGATACAGTGTGGCTTTGTCTATCATACAACCCATTGGATATTATACCGTGTTCATTTGGATATTTACCGGAAAGTATACTGGCTTGAACTGTACAAGTAACGGCTGGAAAAACTGGCTCCATTTTTGCACTTTCACCTTTTTCGGCAAGTGCTGAGATATTAGGAGTTATATCTGAATTCAAGTGTTTGAACTCTAATCCTACAACACTAATTACTACAATATGCTTTGTTGTTATGGCTTTTCTATCTCCTAAAATAGCACTGATTTTCTTGTACTTAAATTCAACTTATGTAACATAGAATTTTCTAGACAATAAAACTGTAGGTAACAAGAACAATAGAGTTGGTAATCCATATAGTAACCCTGCTGTTCCACTTACAAATATAGAATCAAGAATTATTATTGATATTATCATGTTTTTGATTCCCTTCTGAATTGAAGTTGCATCTCGTACGATAATTTGTTTAAAAATTAGGCTAATTATCACAACAAAGCAAACCAGAATTACAATGCTCCAAGTCTTGAAAACGCCCAAGACAATTGCAATTCCTATTGTTGCAATTATGAAATAGACAATAGAGAAAAGAATAACTGTTTGCTTTTTTGAATTCATTCCACTTATTTCCTTTTTACTAAAAAGTATTATAACTACAACATAGACAAATAAAATAATTGCAACAAAAAAAGGTTTTCCTAAATTTACATTTATTGGTAATTGAAGTAATGGACTTGATCCCAATAATACATTAAGAAACCTTGAACCTCCCATTGATATAGGACCAAGAATTCTATTATGTTTTAATTTGTAGTCATAAGCAAATATCGCAGATGAAAGAAAAATGGCAATAGCAAAACTTGACCATGAAACAAAAAAAGAGAGAATGGCGGCACTTATCATCGATATAAGACCAATTTTCATTGCGTTTCTCTTAGATACTTTTCCAGATACTAACGGTCTCGAAGGTCTCTCCTTCCTATCAATTTCAATATCAAAATAATCATTGAAGATAACTCCCGAGACATAAAGTAACCCTGATGATATCATCAGCATTGTCAGATTAACAAAATTAAGATCAGAAACTGGGGTTATTGCAAAATATCCAGCTAACACGTTTGTGGGTGCGGTAAATGCGTTTGGTATTCTTGCTAACTGTAGGTAGGCTCTAATCGTTCCAAGATCGCCTGCCCAAAAAGCTTGAGAGATTGAATTCTTCCAATATTGTTTAGAGAAAAGTTATTTCCATATAGCAATATCTCTGAGATAGTTAAATGCTTTCTGTGCTGCACTGATTGGATCTGATTGATATGGATACAATTCTACGGTAACAAATCCTTGGTATCCAATTTCATTCATAGCATCAAATACTTTAGAAAAATCTATTGCTCCTTGTCCTGGTATTAGATGTTCATGTACTCTGTTATTTGCAATGTCTGCTAGATGAAAGTGTTCAATATAGTCTGACAATTCGTAAACTAATTGGGCAGGATCTTCTCTTACACAAAAAAAGTGACCAATATCAAAATTAAGTTTTACATATTCAGAATTTACTTTTTTCATGAAACTTTTGAACTGTGTAGAGTTTTCTAGAAGCAGAAATGGTTCAGGTTCCACGAGAATTCTCACATTTTCTTTTTCTGCAACTTTTTCAGCCTTTAATAGACCATCAATGAATAATTTTTCCAGGGGCGAAGTTTTGGCCTTATCTGTATCAGCTAAAGGACCACCTGGCTCTGTAGAAATATTTTTGGCTTCCAATTTTTTTGCGATCTGCAAGCAACTTACGGTATGATGAAGCCTAATTTCCCTTAACTTTTCGGTATCTTCAATCCATGATGGATGGTAAACATCCCCAATTGCATAAAGGGTAAATGCATTAAGATTAGAGATTTGCATATTATGATACGAAATTAGATTTTTTATGGATTTGATTTTCTCCTCTCCAAATTCTGGTGGATAGGCGTGTGGTATATCACAGAGAATCTCCACACCATCATAACCTATTTTGGCAATTTCATTTATAGAATCTTCAATAGAATACCTCTTGAATGCATTGGTGCTAAAGGCGAGCTTCATGTTAGAATTTCTAATAAGAATTCAAGGTTTCCAGGTAAATCTGGGGGATTGTTTAAAGAAATCATATGCACTATAGAGTGTGGCATTCTCGATATCAGTAGAATTGAGGCCCTCACTCTTCATCTTTTCAGCAGCAAGTGGAACACTTAGTGGATCTGATACACCCCAATCTGCAGCACTATTTACCATTATGTGATTAGAACCATGTTTTTTAATTATCTGTGTTGCCCGTTCAGGCGATAATTTTGTAACTGGATAGACAGAAAGACCAGCCCAGAGACCAAGTTCTAATGTCTTTCCAATAGTCTCCTCTATATTATGGTCTATCAGTATTTTCTCTTTATTGTATTTTTTACCATTTTGTAAGATTTTCTCTATCCTCGCCATCGCTTCCACCTTATTGTGATGTGGAAGATGGATCATCATCAACATGTCTTTTGATGCTGCTATATCCATCTGTTTGACAAAGACCTCTTCTTCCAAGTCATTTATGAAGTTGTAACCAAGTTCACCCACTGCTACAACATTTTCTCTGTCGAGATATTTTTGTTTCATAGGTTCTATGGCATCAAGGGCAAGTGGTCTTGTATTAGCTTCTTTTGGATTGACAGATATACATACAAAGTGTTCAATTCCAAAATCTTTTGCCCTCTTGGTTTCAAAAGTTATCATATGTTCCCAATAATCTTCAAAAGTGCCAACAAATGTTCTTGGACTACCTAACCAGAAAGAGGGTTGAACAATTACCTTTATTCCAGCTTTTGCCATAGCTACATAATCATCGGTTGTTCGAGAGTACATGTGAATATGTGGATCAAAGAATCTTGTCAAGTCGTCGTTTCTCTTTTGTAAGATGAATTAACTTCGTGCCATTTTTATATCTGTCGAGAAGGCGGTGATATAGTTGTCAAATTCAACAATTCATGCTGCTGTATTCTATGGTCCAAACAACTTAGTTGTCGAAGAGAAAAGGTTTGACCTTACCAAAGACGATATCGCAGTAAAAATCAATGTTTGTGCTGTTTGCGGATATGATGCACGTGTTTATAGGAATGGTCACAAAAAAGTGAAGAGCCCAGTCATATTAGGTCATGAAATTTGCGGAGAATTACTTCAGGAAATAAGTATGCCTGATGGAATTTTAAAGGCCGGTACAAGGGTTACCATCTTGCCTGTTATACCATGTCTTGGCTGTAGGTATTGTATCAAAAAACAATACAATCTATGCAATAATCTAAGAGAGATAGGATCTAACGTTGATGGTGGTTTTGCAGAATACATCAAAATTCCACAAGAGATAATCAAGATAGGTGGATTGATTCCAATTCCTGACAATTTGAAAGATGAGGAAGCGGCTCTTCTTGAACCATTAGCATGTTGCCTGAACGGATTTTCTCAATTTAGTCATATTGAAAGTGATAGTAATGTTCTGATTATAGGAGATGGACCTATTGGTTTACTTCATTTGCAGCTATCAAAAAAATTATACAACTCGAGAATTGCGGTTGTTGGCAAAATTCCAGCTCGGTTAGAGAATGCAAAGTTAATGGGTGCTGATGCTATTTTCATGTTTAACTCTGGAACAGTAGAAGATGTTTTGAATTTCACAGATGGATATGGGGCCAATCGAATTATTATAGCTACAAGTAACCCTGAAGTATTGGATTTTGCAACTAAGGTCGCGAGTAAAAATTCAAAGATCAACATTTTTGCCGGTTTCCCAAATGGTCGTCATACTTTCTCACTTAATGCAAATTGGTTACATTATAATCAAGTTTCGATGGCAGGTAGTTTTAGCTCTACACCAGAAATGATCAAAAAAGCAATGACTCTGGTATCTGAAGGAATGATAGATTTGTCAAAAATAATTACACATAGATATTCATTGGACAACATAAAACAAGCGATGGTGGCAACTGAAGAATATCATGGCTTACGTGTGATAATTGATAGATTTTAAAAAAGGTTATTTTGTAGAATTGAAGATTCAGCCAAAATATACAAATAACCAAAGCAGCATGTATCGAAAGATTATTGGTAGAATCTAATAATCCATATGGAGATCGTCAAAATAGGCTCCAGTATCCTTCTTTGTCCAAAAACCCACTTCTCCTGTCTGATAATTTTGATCATTTGCTCTGATCAGCAAATTTCCATCAAAGTAGCAAGCTATTCCCTGCTGCGAGACACTTGCAGATAAGGTATGCCAAATACCAAGGGAGACAGGAATGTTTTTGTCATAATGACATACTAGAAAATCTAGTGTACGCATACACAAAGATAATCTGTTATTCATAGCATCAGCCTCCAAGACAAAATAATGTTTGTCATCTATGAATCTAAGTAATAATCCAGCAGTCCTTGCAGTCTCTCCTGATACTATTTTTATCTTTACTGTAACATTTCCGTTGCTAATTGTAGGAGAATCTGGCATTACCTGAATATGATAATCGCTATCGTTGCTTGATAGCTTTGCAAATACATTTGGTTTAGAGGGAGCATCCACAATAGATTTCACTATCCAGTTAGATTTTTGATCCGATTCAACATAAGAGAAAGCATCTGGTAGAGTACCATTTTGATAAGAATCGAAGTCCCAATTCTTGGTATGTCTGTAGGGAAAGTCAACCTCTGCAGAATAAAACGCGACACCAACTCCGATCACCGCAGCAACTGCTAATATAGCATACCTTTTCCTTCTGTTAAATGTGGGAGTCGACACTGACAATTATATCTAATGCAAAATGTGATTGATATAAAGATACATAAAATTGAATATGGGAGAACAAATTATAAGAATTAAAATGAAATTTTTACTTTTTTACACGCTTTCTAGTCTTTTGTTTTCCTCTCCATTTATCAAAGCCCCAGCGTGTAAATGCAAAAGCGCCAAGAGCAAAGAAAAAAAATCCAGCCATTAGAAATATCAATTGGCCGTGCGAGATAAACCACCATGTAAAACCGATTATAGCACTGACAAATTCCAATGCAACAAATACCAGCCATCGGTCAACCATTCCTAAGCTGATAATTGAGATCTTATTTACCGTTTCTCAAATCAAAGAAAATTTCCTAATCTATATTGTTATTTTAAAAATGAAAAAGATGGGATAGTTAACTACTCTGCAAATTGTGAGTATGCTTTTTCGCCCACTTGTGACAAGTCTAGACCTATTTCTTCTTCCTTTGGAGTTACTCTTACTCCACCTGGCCAAATCGCATCTTGGATTCTCCATATAATGTAGGTAATACCAAACGACCATGCGGCTGCAAAGCCTGCACCTGTTGCGTTTTGTACAAGTGCATATGCATTTCCAAAGAAGAGTCCATCATGTCCATATGGATTTATTCTTTTTTCTGCAAAAGAACCAGTCAGAAGTGCACCTACAACACCGCCCATTCCATGGACACCCCATGTATCTAATGCATCATCTATTCTTGCCCTATTCTTTATAAGAACACAATAGAAACATACTGTTGCGCACGCAAATCCTACAATTATTGATGCCCAAGTCCCGATGAATCCAGATGCTGGTGTAATTGCTACGAGCCCAGCTACTGCACCGTTTGCAGCACCAATAGAACTAGTCTTTCCTGTATGTGCCCAACTGAGGAACATCCACCAAATCGCCGCTACAGCTGTAGCTACGTTTGTATTCTGGAATGCCTGTGTCTCTAAGAAACCAGCAAATCCAGCGCTTCCAGGGTTGAAACCAAACCAACCAAACCACAGTAATGTTGCTCCCAACATTATTAACGGGATTGAATGCGGTTCAAATGGTGCCTTTCCATATCCTATTCTCCTTCCAAGGAACATTGCTGTTGCTAAACCAGCGAATCCTGATGTAATGTGGATGACAGTACCTCCTGCAAAGTCCAAAGCTCCTATCGAAAACAACCAACCTGGTGCAGTACCTTGACTTCCAAGGGACCAGTTAGCATGACCTGCTACATCATAGATGAATGTTGTCCATAGTACAACATGTATCAAGAACGCACTCATCTTTACCCTATCAGCATAGCCTGCAATAGCTAGCGAAGGTGTGATTGCAGCGAACATGAGTTGGAACATCACATATGCCAAGTGTGGAATTGTTGGAGCGTACACATCAGCTGGCGCATTGTGACTCACATTATTGAGGCCTATCCAGTCAAAGTTTCCTATGAAGCCAAAGGAATCAGCGGATGGACCGAACATTATTGAATATCCCCAGACGACCCACTGAACACTGACTATAGCATAAACCATGAATGCTTGTAGTACTACGGTTAAAGCGTGCTTTCTCCTTGTTGCACCACCGTACAAGAACCCTACTCCTCCCGGAGTCATTATCATGACGAAGACTGCTGCTGCGTACATGAAAGTGGTATCTCCTGTATCTATACATGGAGCATTACTGCCACCAAAAGTCCCATTTCCTGGGGGCTGCATTGGTTGTGAACAGTGGATTTCTTTTGTTGCCAAAGGATCAGCAAGCTTGTTTAGTGGTCCGAATTGAGCACTTGATTCTTGAATTGCCGTAAATCCAGATACTCCTACTAGCAATCCTGCAAGCACAAAAACGACCGGCCATTTGTGTTTCGTTACTATCTGTAAAGGCGTTTTTGAAATTGTCTCTAGCATCTTTCCGTAGAGATGTTTCTCATCTATAAAAGGTATTTTATCCTAAAATTTTCTTTTTATGATATTATTAGGATTTTAGGTCTGCCAGATTATGTATATCATAAAATTACAAAAAATCCAAATAAAAATTATTATACAAGCTAAGAACATGGCGTTATATGACAGAAGCAGGAATAGAGATCTTCGCGGCTACTGCGGCCTGTTTAGGAATAACAATTGCCATCTACTTTGGAGAACGAGCATACAGATACAAGCTCATCAAAGAAGGAAAACCCGCAGGAACTTACGGTATGAAATTCGAAGCAACTGAGGGACACTTTTAAGTCTCTTTTCAAACCTTTTTCTAATTAGTTAGGTTGATTTAACTACCAAGTGATTAGTAGAATAATGAGGACAAATCTAGAAGATAGTGAACAAATTGTAGCATCACTTCCTCAGATTTGGGGAACTATTTTGGGTCTGGCAGGGTTTTTTCATAAGAGTAAAGAGGGAATTTTAGTTCTCACCACTAAGAATCTCATCTTTGTTCCAAGGTACCTGTTTATCACAGCAAAAGAAAAAGAAAAATATTTTGGCGATGACAAAGCGAATGTTACTCAAGTATTAAATTATAATGAATCAGATTTGGATGAGGATTTGACTCAGAATCCCAAATCATGGATAATAGATCTTAATTCTATTACGGACGTATCAAACGTGATTATTAGGAAAGTGAATTTTCTAAGAGTTACCTTCAAGGAAAATAATAAGGAAAAAAAATATGATTTCGCTACGTCCAGAACCATCACAAATTATCCACAGCGTCAACCACTTTTGTTCTACAGCCTTGATTGGAGTTCTTGGATTACACTCATCAAATCCTATTTACGATAAAAGTTTTTACAAATTCTAATTGGAGTAGAATTAATTATTATCAAACTGATTTCTTAAAATTTCAAACGATCTTGATACAATAAAATCTTCTGTAGCTTCAGATTTATTTAGAAATCGGACATCTGTAATTTTCTTTTTGTATTTGTATATTTCAAGCTCATGTTTATTATTTTTCAGTTTGAATAATGCAAGCTTTAGAATAGCTATATTCTTGTATTCTTCCTTAAATTCCAAATAATACTGAGAAATTTTTAGAATTTTAGGAAATACCGAAGTATTAAGAAGAACACGAGAGTGGCAATAAAGTATGAAATGGTAATTAGTATCGTCTTCAACAAATCTCATTTTTATCTCGTCATCCGGCCAATACTTAATAATCTCATTCCAAGCGTTAACTGGTTTTTTTCTTCCATCAAACAACAGGTAAACATTGGGATAATAATCAGTGACATTATAGCCTACACCTACAAAGTCATGAAACCAATTGATTTTGTTGTCTGACAATCTATTTTGAAGATCGATTTACTATATTTAACAATTCAAAATCTAACATAACACTTTTGTTGAAGATTTTAAATAGCAATAGAACTCACATTAGTAAATGTAGTTGATGTAGTAGATGTTCAAGAGAAAACGTTTAGAAGAGATTATGAAGATGAGCAAAGAAGAACTATTCCAATATGTGCATGATGAAGATGAGTCATTGAAGGCTACGGATTGGATTGACATGAAATTTTTTGATCAAGGTATCAAGATTTTCTATTTTCACAAGGATTCAGAAAAACCATTCAAGACCAAAGTATATCTCAATCCCGCTCTTGTAGACCAGCCGGAATAATATCAAGGATCTAATCCCATATCTTGCATACTCAAAAAATAGAATTACAATTTTTTTATCAAAATTTTTATAAACAAAGGAAATTGAAAGAAAAACTCATTATCATTAGTAAGGATGATGAAAAATTAAAAAAGTATGTAGTTATAGGAAGGGTTTAGGTTTGAGTTCACGCCACTTGCCACGAGCCCAGAATCCCCATTTTTGTTTGTCTTCATTTGCATAATAGCATTTTTCATTATGAGGACAGTCCATACACTTTTCCGATGGTTCGATGGTAGGAAGAATATTACTCTTTAGCAATGTATTGAGTATCTTTGCCCGACGTTTTGTTTCATTCATGAGTTTCTCACTTTTTGGAACGTTAAATTCCATTTCATTACCTTCCCTGTCAAAGTATGTAATTACTCCCTCAGGTTTATCGAACATATACAGGTAAGAGTTCAGTTGAATGAAGTGTTCTGGATAAGGCATTTCAGGTAGTTGATTTGCTGTTCGAAATAGCATAACTACATCTTGTTCAACTCTATCTGCTCTACCAACTATTTTTAGGTTAGAGCCAGCATCAAGTTTTCCATCCATTGGCTTTTCCATGATGGTCAATGCACTCTTTTCCATAATCTTCGACATCATCTGTTTGTGAGTCCTCTCAGATGGTTCTTTTCTGTCTAGGTAAGCATTCCTCAAGCATCCACTGACCTCATCCACTGTCACCTTTCCTTCGTCGGCAACTTTTGGATTAATTGCAGCATATACTTGCTCAATTACATCATAGACATCAAATCTTGGAGCGGCATCTGTTGCAGATCTATAGTTCTCGATTCCTTCCTTTATTTTGTCTTGAACTTTCTCGATTATCTTAGCTCTCTTGTAGCTAGCTTTAGATTCTGTCATTCTTTTTGAAAAGGGGGTTTTCATCTATAAAAGGTATTTTATCCTAAAAAATTCTTTTTATGATATTATTCTATATTTTAGAAAATTTTAAGCAATGATTTTAATAAAAGCATTTCATAGGTGCAATGGATCCTAACTATGAAAAAGATAGAAGCCATAATTCCGGAAGAAAAGATGGAACCCGTGTTTAATGCTCTAAAGAACCTGAACATAAGCGGTTTCACCTATTTTACAGTGAAAGGAAGAGGAAGTAGACCAAGACCACAGGTTTCATCTGGAAGGGGCGGACGATTTGAGTCTGCATATAATGTGAACACCTGTGTCATTGTCATTGTCAATGATAATGCGGTAGGACAGACAATCGATGCTATTACCGCACATGCAAGCACGGGTTTAGCTGGTGAAGGGAAGATTTTTGTCTACAATGTAGAGGATGCTGTAGATGTAGGAACAAAGAAGCACGGCGATTCTTCACTCTAAATTTCTTTTAATATTTTACTTTAAACTTAGATCTAGAACCTATGTTAATCTATATAACTCCACATTGCAAAGAAAACTCATGTTCTGGCCTGGAATGGGTGATCCAACAAAACGTAAAAAAACCCTAAAATTTCTTGCCATATCTGCAGCTGTAGGAATTGCTGTTGTCTTGACAAGCACAACTGTGATTTCGCAAATAAAAGATCAAGATCCTCTTTATCATAAATGCCTTAATGGATTAAATATTAACTACAAAGTGTCTGCCACTTTAGAAGTTCTAGTCGACGGCAAAAAATGGATCAAGCCTGCCGATGTTTCCCCTACAAAAGATTGTATCAGATCTATGACCTTTTCTGATGATGGAACTATTCGCGCAGAATGGATAAAACAATATCCTTTCGAAGTGGGCCAGTTCCTATGGATGTCAAACTTTCCCTTGCGCGACATGGATGAAACTAAGTCAAAAATATACGCAAATGAAATTGAATCACCTGATTTTATACATACTATAATTGTGGATGGAGGACATTATAGAGCCGATTTTGTATCAAAAAACCAAGGAGCTCCGAGCTTTACACCACCTCAAAACTAATTTCTTTAAGTTATTAACCAGTATTAAACAAAAATAAGGAAAAAGGGTTTGGAATTTACCAGTATTTTCCGTTGTCTGGTATCAGACCAATGCCTTCTCTTTCAAAGTGTTTGTCAAGTTCAGAAACCCATCTTTCTCTCGTGTCTCCACCCATGCCATGCACTCTAAGCCAGAATGCAATGACTCCGAGAAGGAATACTGAGAACATGATGGTGGCAAATATGTATGTCATTACATCGTAGAATAGAGGGTCATAGTTTGGACCTATTTGACCAGCAAAGTTTGACAGCATACCTACGAGCATACCAAATATCGCGCTCATCATTATTCAAAACAATTTAGGTGCGATATATACATTTCTGTAACAAATTGAAGAATATAGAATCTAATAGCCGGTTAATAAAATAATAAAAAGAGAAGAATTAACGCGATCTCTTTGCTTTTTCCGCTTGCTTTGCCCTTACTACGAAGGCAACAAAGATTCCGCCGAACACAGCACCCGATATAATTGAGGCACCAATTACACCGTTTGCATCAAGATAAGGTGTACCGGAACCAGCATGTGGATTTGCATGGACTGCAGCAATTCTGTCTTTAGCCAATTTCAACTCTTGTTCCAGTCCAAGTCCACCACCAGGAGTGTACTGAGCTGCAGCAAACGGAGCGAATGAAGAGGCTACAAAGAGAGCCAGCAGTACCGTTCCAACAATTATTGGTTTTTTCATATTATTACCTGATCAGATTGTCTTCCGTAGATATTTAACTTTTATGCAACGGATCATTGCAAGCCAAGTAACGTTTATGTTTCGTTAATAGACAATCGCTTCATGGGACGGGTTCATTCACATAGACATGGCAAATCTCACTCGACTCGACCTGTAACTCCAAGTGCGACTACATGGATAAAGCAAAGTCCTGCCGAGATAGAGGAGATGATAGTAAAATATGCCAAGGAGGGTCTTTCTCCGAGCCAAATAGGATTAAAGTTACGCGATCAATATGCAATTCCTCTCACAAGACAAGTAGTCAAGAAATCAATAACAGAGATCTTGGAACAAAAGGGTGTGAAACCAGACATGCCTGAAGATTTGAATAACTTGGTCACCAAGGCTTTGGGTTTACAAAAGCACCTGAAAGCCAACAAGTCTGATAGAAGAAATGTCCGATCACTTGAGCTCCTAGAAGCCAAGGTCCACAGATTATCTTCTTTTTACAAAGAAAATAATCGAATACCTAAAACTTGGAAATATAAAGCAGTCATAGCTCAACTTGAATAATGACAAAGTTAGACCAAGCATTAAACTATTTTCATGACAAGGTTGCGGATTGCATTAAGGCGGGAAAAAATATTTCGGTTATTACTCATCTGGATTGTGACGGTATAACTTCTGGAAGTATCGTAACAAAATCCCTCATTAGATCTGGTGCCAAATGCACTGCGAGAACTGTTAATGAGTTTAGCAAGAACCTGCTTGAAAAAATGAAAAACGATTCAAGACAATTCCACATAATAACCGATCTGGGAGGTGGATTTGCAAAAGACCTTGATGCCTCATTGGATGATAATTGGATAGTTGTTGATCATCATCAGATACCACAAGAAGAGTTTGATAATGAAAAAGTAATCAACGCTTGGAAATATGATTTTAACGGTGGTACTGAAGTGTCTGCTGGAGGAATGGCATTTCTTGTTTCGAAGGCTCTTCACAAGGAGAACACGGATTTGGCATGGCTTGCTGTTGTAGCAGCATTAGGTGACCGTCAGGATCAAGGTGAGAAAAAATCTTTTTCTGGAATAAATTTAGATATCGCAGCTATTGCAAAGAAAAACAATCAGGTCGAAATCGGTCTAGATATTTTACTTGTTGGTAGAGAAACAAGATCACTTCCTGATGCACTAGCATTTACATCACATCCCTTCATTGAAGGCCTTACGTGGAATCGCGATGCCTGTCTTTCATTACTAAATTCCTCAGGAATAAAACTAAAAGATGGTAGTAGATGGCGTGTTCCTGGAGAACTTAGCGAGGATGAAAAAAGAATTCTTCTTCAAACAATCTCAAAATATATTTCTGCTAAAAATGCAAGTGATATATTAGATGAGCTTGTTGGTTATACCTACACATTATCAGGTGAAGACAAGAGAAGTTTTCTTCGTGACGCAAGAGAATTCTCAACGATGTTAAACTCTTGTGGTAGAATCCGCAAGGCGGGAGCTGGAATTGCGATTTGTATGGGAGACAGAACGAAGATGTTGGAGGAAGGCGAAAACATTTTGTTAGAATATAGAACTTTCTTGAGAACTTACATGAATACTCTTTCAAATGAAAGATGGAGGATATCAGATAATGGATCTTATGTTATGATAAATGCTGAAGGCTTGGTTCCCGAAAATATGACTGGAGCCGTATCTTCCCTTCTTGGAGGTTCACAAAAAAACACTGGAAAAATAATAATACTTAGAACAAATGGTGAAGAAGGTACAATAAAGTTCTCGTCTAGGAAATCCACGGGTTGTAGATCTGAGGTAAACTTAGGACTTTTGATGCGTGAATGTGCATCCAAGGTATCAGGTGTCGGTGGAGGACATGATGCAGCGGCAGGAGCACGAATTACTAAAGACAAACTGGATGAGTTCCTAGATTATCTCGAACAAAATGTCTCTAGAATGCAAAGTTCAAGTATTCCTAAATAATCTCTCAAAGAAAAAATCGGAGTCTATAAGAAATTCTTTGGAGCCAGATAATGTAGATTTTCCACCCAACCTTTCTTTTACAATAAAAAATATGGGAAAGTCGTTGATTTTTACTTTCAAAAGTAAAGGAGATATACGAACATTGATTTCTACTATTGATGAAGTTCTTGAACAGACACAAGTTATACTCAAGGTGACTAGTTGATGCTTGACCCTAAATTACTTCGTGAGAATCCGGAGGTAATAAAAAAAATGTTGGAAGCAAGAGCTCTGAATTTTCCTCTAGATGATTTGATAACAATGGACCAGAACAGAAGAAATTTAATTACAAGTACAGATGAACTTCGAAAAAAGAGAAATGAAATATCATTAGAAATAGCAAGAAGAAAGAAGATTGGTGAAGATTCTTCAAATCTCATCTCAACGATGAAAAATGTATCAGAAGACCTTGAAAGATTGGAAGAAATTCAAATAAAAAATGAGACAAACTTTACAAAACTTTCCTTGCGCCTGCCAAATTTGATATCTGATCTTGTCCCAATTGGAAAGGATGAAACTGCAAACAAAGAGGTAAGAAAATGGGGCAAGATACCGGTATTCGATTTTAAGGTTAGAGATCACATTGAACTTACCCAAAGTCTTGACCTTGTAGATTTAGAAAGAGCAGCTAAAGTCGCGGGATCAAGATTTTACTATCTTAAAAATCAACTCGTAAAACTTAATCAATCTTTATTGCAATTTGCCCTAGAATTTTTATCTCAGAAGGAATATACTGCAATACAAACTCCTTATCTGATAAACAAGAAATCGATGGAAGGAGCCATAATTGCAGAGGATTTCGAGGACGTAATTTACAAGGTTGAAGGCGAGGAGATGTATTTAATTGGAACTAGTGAACATGCAGTAGTCTCAATGTATACAGATGAAATATTAGACGGAAAAAAATTGCCTATGAGATTTGCTGGAATTAGTCCATGTTTTAGGAAGGAAGCTGGAGCACATGGCAGAGATCAAAAAGGCATATTCAGGGTACACCAATTTGAGAAGGTGGAACAATTTGTCTTCACTAGACCTGAGGACTCTTCTGCGGAACATGAAAGAATGTTAGATATCGTGGAAGAATTTTACCAAAAAATTGAGTTACCTTATAGAATTATTTTGCTATCAAGTGGAGATTTGGGAAAGGTTTCTGCTATGACTTATGATCTTGAGGCGTGGATGGCTGGACAAAATAATTATAGAGAAATTGTGTCTTGTTCTAACTGTCTTGATTTTCAAGCTAGAAGGTTAAAAATAAGATTCAGAGATAAGACCGATGAGCAACCCAAGTATCTTCATACATTAAACAGTACACTAGTGGCCACTACACGAACAATTGTTGCCATATTAGAAAATTTTCAGACAAAAGATGGCCACATCGTTGTCCCCCGGGCGCTACAAAAGTATGTTGGTTCAAGTATAATTTGAAATGTCGTACAACTTATATTTTGGCGTCAAAGGTCGATCATAGTTGGCTCGCCAAAAGACGGCAAGAGTGAAAGACAAGTGGAGAGAAAAGAGATGGGTTACTGTTCATGCTCCCTCCGCCTTTAACAATGTACCCATAGCTTACATTCCTATTACTGATGATGAAAGTGCAATTGGCAGAGTAGTAGAAGTTACATTATTTGATATAATAAAAGGAGACCCATCGCAACACCAATTCAAACTCTATTTCCAAATACACAAAGTAGATGGAGAGACAGCTACTTCGATATTTAAGAGGTATGAATATGCAAAAGAATTTCTTAGAAGCCTTGTTAGACGTGGCTCTTCGTTGATTAATTTTATCGATGATTTTAAGACCAAGGATGGATATATTTTTAGAATAAAGATAATTGCTTTAACTCATAAGAAACTTAATACATCAAGGAAACATGCTCTTAGACTTATTGCAAAACAGGTAATGGCTAAAAATATTCCAGAGATGACAATAGACCAGTTTATTCAGGCAACTGCTTTTGGCAAGATAAATTCAGACATTTTGGCGGCAGTAAAGAAAATAGTTCACGTAAGACATGTAGGAATCGAAAAGGCAAAGCTAATTAGGACTGCGGAGGGAGAAATTGCCCTCTTGCAGGCTAAATAAATTTAATCACCAAAATATATCTACTCAATATGACAAATCAATTAGAAATAACAGTAGATATAATATTTCATGCCACTGAAGATATCAAGAAAGTCCTGGATCCAATTTCGGAGATGTTCCATCTAAATAATGATGAATTCTCTAGAGAAGAAATTCTTGGACATTATGGCAATCCAATTGTGATTGTGAAAGCAAAAATTACCAAAAATCGAGCCGAAGACTTTGTTAGGATTTTGGTATCCAAAGTATCGAAATCCCAGTTAGACAACCTAATTGAGAATATCGATATGTATTTTGAAGATTCTTCGTTATATTTGAGAATTAGTAAAAGTGATCTTGTGAGGAAAGAAATTAGTTTTGTACAAAATAACGCAGTTAAAATCAAGATAAAAATACCAATCTATAAAAAAGATCAAATTACACAAAAATATACCGAATTACTAAAAATTTAATTGGAATACAACATCTTTGAGCATAGTTTAATAATATTTGTAAACCTAATTGGAGAGGGAATGAGGTGATATTTTGCCGCTCCAGTCTGAGCATTTGCTGTGAAGAAGCCGCGACGAACCGACCCAAAATACCTTTGATCCATTTCCGTACGGTTCTTTTAAATATAGTAGATCCTGTTTTTTCGCTGTGAAAACAGATTATGACATCATAGTCGCGGGCGGTGGACTTGCGGGAATGATATCTGCCCAATCAGCCGCATTTTATTCAAATCAAAGATTTTCAATTCTTGTAGTTGATAGGAATCCAGAACCTACGCTTGGCAAGAAGACAATCAATGGTTGGATTTGTGGCGATGCTGTGGGTAAGAATACTGTAGATTACATGACTGAGAGAATTAAAATCACATGGGGAAGTCCTGAGATTGAACATCCAGTAAAAGGAGTAATGGCTTTCTCACCTGACCGACAAACATCAATTCCCTTTGACGGCGATGGCTATATGCTGAATAGACAACAACTCCCTAAAAAACAGCTTCGGGATGCGCAGAAAGTTGGAATAGAAATGCAGTTTTCTGTTGCTTTAAGGAATTTGATGTATGAAAACGGAATGGTCATAGGAGTAGAAGGAACAAATCTCATCACTAATGAACCATTCAAAAAAACAGCAAAAATAGTAATCGATGCTACAGGTGTAACCTCTATGTTAAGAAATGGTCTTAATATAAGCTCCAAAATTGAACATAAGATAGACCGCGATGATTTAGAATCGACCGGAAGGCACATCATGACATTTGAGGATGGCAATGCAAACAAAACTGATTTTGATCCTGAGTATTGTATAATTCATCTAGATCAAGATTTAGCTCCTGGAGGATACGGATGGGTTTTCCCAAAGGGAAAGAATAAAGTCAATATTGGTCTCGGAGTACAGCAAAAAGAATTACTAAAACGAAATCAAAGATTAGGAAAAAATGATGATGTTACCAAACTGATTAATGATTATGTTAGGATAAACAAAGCAATCAAGAATCCAAAATTATCGGTTGATCCAAGTGACTCTAATAATGCGACTGGGAATTGGCAAGTTTCTGTAAGAAGACAGAATGATTGTTTAGTTGCCAATGGATACATGCTAGTTGGTGATGCAGCATGGATGCCAAAACCCCTTGATGCAGGTGGAATCGGACCTGCGATTGTTGCTGCAACCATAATTGGTAAAAATGCAGTTCATGCTATTGAATCGGGGGACGTCAGTGAAACTGGACTTTGGCAATACAATATAGATTTCATCAACGATTATGGTTACAAAACAGCAGGTCTTGAGATTTTTAGGCGTTTACTTCAGAGTCTTACTAATGAACAAATAAACTATGGAATGAAACACTTTCTATCAAAAATGGATATTGAGGCGATTAGTAAAGGAGAGCACCCGGACTTTGGAGCCGTTGGAAAGATTGGAATGATGATTAGAGGAGCTATAAACAAGAAATTAGCAGATGGTCTGAGGTTCACTGCACAGCAAAACAAGATACTAACGGAGCATTATCGTAGTTTCCCCAAGAAGCCAGATGGCTATGACGCGTGGCGTAACTCATTACACCACATATTGGATGAATCTTATTCAAAACTTGGAAATTAAATTTTTTCTAAT
>CAZIHN010000020.1:0-17591 GCA_964538845.1 uncultured Nitrosopumilaceae archaeon
TTTCTTCTACTTTCTTTTCTTCCTTCTTTGGTTTTTCTTCTACTTTCTTTTCTTCTTGATACTTTGAAATTATGATGTTTCCATCATCATCTTTAGTAAATTTAACTCGTATTTTTCTTGGTGGATGTCGGATCCCTCGTTCCCACACTAAATGACTAACATCTTCTTCTATCTTGACGTTCTCTGACTTCATGTGTTTTATGGCAAATTCTCTTATCATGTTTATAGCTCTTTTTGACCTTTGGTTGTTTGGAGACAGAAGTACTTTACCCAGATTAATTGTGTAAATCCTCTCTAATGACTCATCTGACAACTAGCCCACCTTCACATCTGTTCTGCGCCATTGTCTCCTGTGAGGATTAGTCCTAACCCTTCGCTTTGTTCTAACGATTATCCACGCAGGAACTGGGGAATTCTGTTTTATTTTTTTCATCAGCCTATTCTTTCTCGGTGTTGATTTACGCGCCGCCATAAAAATTTGAAAATCTTGCCCTCTTTTTAAATGAATCTGATAGATATCCAACAAATTATGAAATCTTGGTCATCATCTGATTTAGTATTCTTGCTGTAGCTCCCCATATCACGTGTTCCTTGAATTTGAAAGTGTACATTTCTTGAATTGACCTATGTGTAGGATCTCTATCATATTCCATGGTGTCGAGAAGTAATAAAAGAGGGATCCTCAAAATAGAAGCAATTTCTGAATTTGGTGAAAACTTGGGTATTTGCTTTAGTACTGTAATGAAAGGAGTAATTTCAAATCCGGAGTTCAAAGTTGTCACTCTTTTTAGCTGACCTATTATCATAGAACGAGGAATTTCAATTCCAAGCTCCTCCTTTGTCTCTCGGATAGCTGTTTCCAACAAATCAACATCTTTTTCTTTCCAAGTTCCACCGGGAAACGATATCTCCCCTGCATGGTAATTCATTGTGTGTGGACGTTCGGTCATTATTATAGTGGGTTCTTTTCCACTTATAATTATGAGAACAGCCGCAAGCTTAATTCTGGAAGTATTTTGTACTTTTGGGGTTATGGAACTTTTTAGCCTTTTCTCAATCTCTGCAATATTCAACACTGGATCAATATCAAAAATAGTTATTGTCTGTTATGATTAAGAAACAATCTGGTCATAGTACAAAATATTCTGCTTCTGGATGATGAACTACTATAGCTGCAGTTGATTGATCAGGAATGATTTGTCCAGCTTCAGTAAGAATCATTCCTGATTTTTCAGGTTCTAATAGTTTCCAGACTAAATGGTGTTGTGAAACATCTGGGCAACTTGGATATCCCCAACTATACCTGAGACCTCTTTTCTCGCCTATCTTTAATTCATTTTTAATTCTCATATTAATCCACTCAGCTATTGCTTCTGCGGTTTCTACTGCCATACCATGCAGATAATATGCATCAGCGTATCTATTCTCCTTGTTCCAACTCTCCATAATATTTGAAACTTTGTCACCCACTGTAACAGCTTGGAAAGCGACAACATCTTCTTTGCCAAAATAATCAGTGATACAAAGATGTTTTGATTTTGAAGAACGGGGGAAATCAAACATTAATTTTTCTCCACTTGGTTTTTCTACAACAAGTCCTCCGTTTTCATTATGACATTTAAAATAACCATAAACGGCTCTTGGTTCAAATAATTTTTCCTGAAAGATTCTCTTTTTCCATTCTTCAAATAATATTTCATGTTCCTCAGTAGTTTCATTCGCAGATTTACCTCTGATTCCCCATGATAAAACAAATAGCGATTTCCTATTGATGTATTTCCATACATCATTCAAGTCAATATCCTTTGGATCTAATCTAGTGGGTATACCAATTGAGGGTGGAATTGGAGGTGTAACTGGAATTATACCACTATGCTGAAATCCTTTTACTTCAGGTTTTTCAACAACAGTCTCAGTCCATCTTCCAAGTTTCTCTTGCCAGTCAAGTATGAATTTGTTTCTATCTGATGAAATTAGTTTATCCATTGTCTTCAGACCATCAAACATAGTCTTGCAATAGAAAACTCCTGGCGTGTAAATTCCACCATCCTTTGCGATTCTGTTTATGTAGTTACTGTTGATAGCGGCACCTCCGCAAAGGACAGGAATTTTCATTTCATTCTTTCTTGCATGATCTATAAAGTAGTGCATTTGTTTTGATGTTGACACTAGAAGAGCAGATAAACCGACTGCATCAGCATTTACTTCTTTAATTTTTTCTATAAACTTTTGAAGTGGTACTTGCTTACCAAGATCAAAGACAGTATATCCGTTGTTCTCGAAAATTGTTTTTACTAAGTTCTTACCTATGTCATGTACGTCCCCATAGACCGTTCCAAGGACTAATTTTCCTTTGCTAGTTCCAACTTCTTTTAAAAGATATTTTTCAATTTCCGCAACTGCCGCCTTCATGCATTCAGCCGATTTCAGCACAAATGGAAGAATTAATTCGCCAGAGCCAAATTTATCACCTACCTCCTTCATCGCTGGCAAGAGATCGTCATTTAGAGTTTGGATTGCGGGAGCATGTGTAATTTCTCTTGGAGCGTCAATCACGAGTTTGCCATTTTTATCTATCAAATTTGTTCTTATTGAAAGTTTTTCATGAATTGCGTTGACTACATCGTTTTCAATTCCCTCTCTCAATCTATTTGTTATTCTGAATCTTGATCTCTGTCCAGCTGACCAAGCTGGATCTATCTCAGGTTTTCTACTCGATGAATGATGAATAATTTTTGAGGTTTCAAAATGAGATATGAAATCAGCCAATGCATTTTGATGAGTATTAAAGATAAGATCCTCAGCAAGTTTTTTCTCGTTATTATCAATTTCTGGATATGGAATGACATCTTTTGGATTAATGATAACAGTATCTAATCCTGCTTTTACGGCATGATATAGGAAGACAGCATTTAGTATCTTTCTTGCGCGTGGATCTAATCCAAAACTAACATTACTTAATCCAAGAGTTGTAAATGCTTTTGGAAATCTTTGTTTGACAAGTCTGATTCCTTCAATTGTATTTTTTCCAGCATCTAGAAATTCAGATTCTCCAGTAGCTAGGGTAAAGGTCAGAACGTCAAAGATGAATTGCTCTTCATCCAAACCATATTCTTTTCCCGTTTGATACAAGAGTTCTGCCGTTTCAAGCTTTTCCTGTGGAGTCTTAGCCATCCCTTTTGGTCCGATGCACATCGCTATTGCAGGTACCCCGTACTTTATCATCAGTGGAGCAAGCGAGTGAAATCTTCTCCCATCACCTTCCAAATTGATTGAGTTGATGATAGGTTTTCCTGGAATTTGTTCAAGAGCTGCAGCAATCACCTTTGGTTCAGTAGAATCAATAACTAGAGGTGATTCTATTTCCAAACTAAGCATCTTAACAAGTTTCTTCATGAATTCTAGCTCGTCTGATCTCTCAGTTGTTGCAACACAAATGTCTAGACAGTGAGCACCGTCTTCGATTTGTTCTTTTGCAAGCTTGATGAGCTCCTCGAAATTATTACTCAGGACATAACCTTTAGCCTTCTTGGAACCTTGTGTATTAAGCCGTTCTCCAATTATGAGAGGTGCAGGCTTCTGTCTAATGTCAACTGCTTTTAATGCCGAACTCACTCTAGGAATTTTCAACAAATTCGTTTTCAACTACTTTTTCTAAATACCTAACGCTAGTTTTTTGACTCCTTTTCGTCAATTATTTTTCTTAAGTGAGAAATATGGGCTTCATTTGTTCCACAACAACCTCCTATAATTCTAATTTTAGGATATTGTGATAGAAATTCTTTCATGATCTTGGCCATTTCATCTGGACTCATCTTATAAACTGCACTGCCTCCCTGGTTCTCTGGCATTCCGGCATTAGGTATAACAAGAAGAGGCAATTCATTTTGCTCATTTAACCATTGCACACTTGGAGTCATTTCAATAGGACCAGTTGAACAATTTAATCCAAAAATGTCAATTCCCATCCCAGAAATTGTTGTATAGGCTGCTTGAACGCTTGTACCAAGTAGCATCTTTCCATACTTGTCTAGAGTAACATTAGCAATAATAGGTATCTGGATTCCAGTTTTTTTAATCGCTTCATGACAAGCTTCGATTGCCAGCTTTACTTCCAATATGTCTTGACTTGTCTCAATTAATAATGCATCTACACCACCAAGTATCAGACCTTCTGCTTGAATTTCAAATGCATTTCTAATTTCTCCGAGTTCTATTCTTCCAAGTGATGGATCATTTGAACTTGGAAGAAATCCACTTGGTCCCATTGAACCTATTACATACCGAGGTTTATCTGTAAACTCCCTGGCAACTTCAACTGCAAGCTGGGCAATCTTCTTGTTAAACTCAAGAGTTTTTTCACCATAACCGTATTCATCTAGTTTTAGCTTGTTTGATCCAAAGCTATTTGTTTCTATGCAATCGGCACCAGCACTGAGATAGGATCTGTGAATTTTCTTTATCCATTGGGGTTTAGAAAAGGATAATCCGTCGTTAAATCCTTCATGATTATCAGGAAAGTCTTCAGGTTTTGGATTAAGTTTCTGAATCTCAGTTCCCATAGCTCCATCAAAAAGAACTATCTTTTGCTCCATTAATTGATTTAAAGGAATTTTTTCGATCATGTACAAATGGATATGACTACATCGATTTAATTTTGTTTTGTTTTTGTGTTGTGGATGTCTTCAAAGGTTATAATCAGGTGGCTATCAGAGTTAATTGTGACTATAATTTACGAAATTAATCCTCCAAAGGTAATCCGGGATTTCATACTTTCTCATAATCAACTACAAGAATCAATAGAAAAAATAAAAGGGAATGCAATCAAGGTTGGAAATTTATGTGATGGAATCCATTTAACTGATTCAGTACTTGGAATTCCTAGAGTCTCCCCAATTACAACAGGATTTTTCATTAGGAATTCTAATAGTATGATAAGAATAACTGCAAGCATTAGAGTGAGGGATAGAAATCTTACTTCAATCACGCAAACTTTATGCGATGCAATTTTACTGAATTTGAATGGAGTTCTAATCTTAAAGGGTGATTCTCCACCTTCTGGTCCTAAAGATTCTAAACTTATATCAAGTGAAGTAGTGAAACAATTTAATGAACAAGGTTTCGGAAAAAGAATAGATCTATACCTGTCAATTTCAAGTGCTCCTGATTTTGAAAAAATTCACAAAAAAATTGAGGCACAGCCAAAAGGCTTTGTTACCCAGGTAGTAAGATCCATTGATCAGGTTATAACAATAGTGGATAAGTTAAAACCACAGGGATTCAACATAATTCCATGTGTGCTATTATCATCTGAAAAAAATTATAAATCTGCTCAAATGTTGAGACTTGATTGGTCTGGATATAGTAAAGACTTGGTAGGATTTGTAAAGAAAGTGAACAAAATAGCAGGGAATGTCTTGATTAGTTCCCCAAATGACTTTAGTAGCGCATTAGACTTGTTGGAAAATCTTTGAGCCTATTTTCACCATGCTTCAAGTACAGAGTTACGGAATTGACAATCAACATCTAGATTAAAATTAACGAATAATTCATCCAGCGCTAGTAGATGAGATTAGTTGCTCTAACTTCGATTATGATAGTTATTTTCTTACTTGTAATTACAATTCATCAGGCATCAGCCAATGTATGGGTCCCAGACAATGAGTTTAGGGCTTATTATGACGTCAACGGTACTTATACAGTAGTAGGAGCCATAAAGAATACAGAAGATAAAGCAATAATTCCATCAATTACAATCGAAGTTAACGACTCTAACCACGAAATTTCTAAATCGTATAGCTTTTCAATATTAGATTCAGAAAAAGACATACCATTTAAGATTAAATTGCCCGAAGTTTTAAGCAAAAATGCAACTCTTGAAAAACCCCAAGTGAGTTTTGTTACTGCTACTCATAATGCTACGAACATCTTCGTTGTTTATGACAGATCATTATTGAAACACCTGGATAGTCACACAACCGGTTTTATTATCAATAATGATACCTTGTCGGCTCATGGAGTCAAAGTGTATGCAGCAATATATGGAAAAGATGGAAAATTTCTTGATGTTGGTAAAAGTATTGCAACAATTACAAAAATGGATCCTGGACAAAAAATTTTCTTTTCAATGTATCCTGATCCTGAGTTTGCCTTAAAAGTTACCTATTAAAGCTGCTTTGCAATCGGTTAAAAACCAAAACAAACTCTTCGAGTACAACGGAATGGAAATCCATTTTACTTTACTTTATTGACTTCTGGTTCGGTTACTGATCCAAAGTTTGATGACCTAATGCAGACTCTATCAGTAACTGCAAGATATCCATTTCCAGACAAGGGTTTTGTAAATTTTATGTTTCCATATGAATCAAATGATCAAAAGTTTTCTGTTAAATCGAACGGCCAATCTATTCAAATTCTTCAAAGTAACGATCCTTCTGGGAATTGGATGGTAGCACTTACCTTGCCTCCCAAATCAACTTCTTACCTGACTATATCTGGCTTCGAGCAACATCCTCTATTGCCAGTTGGGAATTTTAGAATTTATCTCTTAATAATAATCCCCATTGTTGCTATACTAATTAGTGTAATAATTTGGCAAAAGAAAAAAATCTAAACAATCAAGTTTTAACCTAATCCCCAACGCGATGAAACTTTCTTTTCAATTTTTTTGAATACAAAACCATCGACTAGTGTTCCTATTATCATTATTACAACAAGTATACCAGTGATTTGCGAGATGTCATGATTGTTTTTACCTAAATTTAGAAGAAAGCCCAACCCAACAACTGAAAAAATTATTTCCGCAGCTATAACTCCTCTCCATGCATATGCCCACCCCTGTTTGAATCCAGTGAGAAGAGCTGGAAATGAAGCTGGAATTATCACGTTAGTAATAAGCTGCAAACCGTTTGCACCCATATTTCTTCCTGCTGCAATGTAACTTGGAGGAATATTTTTTATTCCAGACTGGGTATTTATAGCGATTGCAAAGATTGATCCTGCAATTACAACAAAGATTGCACCAGCATCAGTTGGACCAAACCACAATAGTGCTACAGGAACCCATGCAACTGTTGGAATTGATTGTAATCCTAGTAACAGAGAACCTATAGTTTGACTCACTATTTCCATTCTAGCCATGAAAATTCCTAAAAGTAAACCTGCCGCTATTGAGATAGCCAATCCAGCAACAAGCCTCCAAATGCTGGTTGCAATAGCGGACAGTAAACTCCCATCTGATGCTTCCTTCAACATCAATGTTCCAACTTGGATAGGTGAAGGAAGTGCTTGTGCTGGGATTAAATGAGTCAGAAATATTAATTCCCACAAAGCTACTATTCCTATGTAAAAAATAATTTGCTTGTATAGTGTTTTTGAGTTCATTTTGACTCAGCCCTTATACTACTAAGTACCTCACTCTTTAATTCTTGCAATATTTCGTGATTATATTTTTGAAGATTAACGTCTTCAGCATGTCTTGGTCTTTTGTAGTCAATTACAATTTCTTTTTTTATCTTAGAAGGTCTATTTTTGAAAATTGCAACTTTATTTCCAAGAATTACTGATTCTGATATGTTATGTGTTACAAAAAGGATAGTCTTTTTTGTTCTTTCCCAAATCAATTGTAATTCTACCAAAAGCAAATCTCTTGTTTGTGAATCAAGGGATGCGAATGGCTCATCCATCAAAAGAATTTCAGGGTCCATGGCAAGCGCTCGAGCAATTGCAACTCTTTGTTTCATACCAGTCGATAATTGATGAGGGTAAGAATCTGCAAACTTTGATAATTGCATCATGTCTAGATATCTTGCAGCAATTTCATTCCTTTGTGACTTCGGAATTTTAGCTATCTTTAGTCCAAATTCAACATTATCAATGATTTTTAACCATGGGAAAAGGGCTCCTTCCTGAAATACCATAGTTCTATCTGGTCCAGGTTCAGTGACAGATTTTCCATTCAAAAGAATTTCTCCTGAATCAGGTTTTTCGAGTCCCGCTGCAATGTTAAGAAATGTAGATTTACCACAGCCTGATGGCCCAAGAATACAAACAAAATCACCTTCTTCAACATTTAGATTAATTCCGTCTAGAGTAAGAACAGATTTTCCATTATGATCAAAATATTTTATTATATCCTTTGCTTGAAGAATGGCCATCTACTATTCTACTCCCACCTGAAAATTGCTAATGTTTCTATGACCATTCATTATATAACACCGTTATATTGTTTAGGTTAAATAGTGATCGAATTTTAGGTTGCACTAATTCCATAAAAGATTCCAGCTATAAACTTATTTCCAATTGTTACCAAAATTGGAAATATCCACTAAAGCATAAAAGATAAATGCTAAATTTAGACCACAGAAAACCTCAATGAAAGGTAAAGCGATACTAGCTTTCTCTGGAGGACTTGATACCTCTGTTGTCGTAAAATATCTACAAGAGAAACACAGCCTAGATGTTGTAACAGTTACCGTTGATGTAGGTCAAGGTGATGATCTGAAAAAAATTACTGCAAAAGCAAAAAGTTTAGGAGTAGTAAGACATTACAATGTAGATGCCAAGCAAGAATTTGTAAATAATTTCATTTTCCCTTCCATTAAGGCAAATGCGTTATACCAAAAGAAATATTCTCTTGCAACTGCTCTGGCTCGACCATTAATCGCTCAAAAGGTAGTTGAGGTGTCTCAAAAAGAAAATGCGATAGCACTGGCTCATGGCTGTACAGGCAAAGGAAATGACCAAGTTAGGTTTGACATTACGTACAGATCTGGTTCTAATCTAAAGATTATTGCACCTATTCGTGATCTAAATCTCACTCGAGATATTGAATTAAAATATGCACAAAAGCATGGAATTAAGATCGAAACCGCTGCTAAAAGATTCAGCATCGATCAAAACCTATGGGGAAGAGCGATCGAAGGAGGAGAAATCGAAGATGCATATGCAGAGCCTCCAGATGATGCATTCATTTGGGTTAAAACGAAAAATCTTCCAGACAAACCACAATATTTAGAAATACAATTCGAAAATGGTGTACCCGTTTCAGCTGACGGAAGAAGGATGCGATCTATACGATTAATAGAATATATCAATAAAAAAGCTGGTGCAAATGGAATAGGAATAGTGGATCATATCGAAGATAGGATTGTAGGGATAAAATCGAGGGAAATTTATGAGACACCCGGTGCGCTTTGCTTAATTGAGGCTCATACCGATCTCGAGAAATTGGTTTTGACAAAACATGAACTGAAATTCAAAACCATGGTTGACACGGAATGGGCGTGGCTTTCATATTCTGGATTGTGGCAAGATCCACTAAAATCAGATTTAGATATGTTTATCAATGCCACACAAAAAAGGGTTAACGGAACTGTAAAGCTAAAAATGTTCAAAGGAAGTATGAGGGTTGTTGGTAGAAAATCGGATTATTCATTGTATAGTCATGACTTGGCAACATATGGTTCTTCTTCCGTTTTTGACCAAACTCTTGGAAATGGATTTACACAATTGTGGGGACTTCAATCAACGGAAGCTAATAAATTATTAAGAAAGAGGTGAAATGTAAAGAATGAATTGTCCTGAATGTGATGGAATAATAAGAATTCCAGATGACGCCAGTGTTGGAGAGATAGTTTCTTGTCCGGATTGTGGATCAGATTTCGAAATTGCTTCGAATAATGGTGGCGTATGTGAATTAAAACATGCTGAAAAAGTAGGCGAAGATTGGGGAGAATAAATGTCAAAAGTCCGAATTGTGTTCGATAGAGTAAGAACAGAAGAGAAAATGTTGGAACAAAAAGCTATCGAATTAGGACATGATACTAAAATGATTGATGCAAAAACAATCCAATTTACTACTGAAAGTAAAAATAATGAGTTCGACTTTGGTGATGTAGTACTTGAAAGGTGTGTAAGTTATTTTAGAGGTCTACATTTCACTGCATGTCTTGAATTTCTTAATATTCCAGTTATAAACAGAACTGAAGTTGCAAATAATTGTGGAAACAAGATGATAACATCTTTACTTCTCAAAAGCCATCGTGTTCCCACTCCGAAAACATTCTTTTCATTCTCATCGGAAGCAGCGTTTGAAACTCTGGAAAAAGAAGGATATCCTCTTGTTATAAAGCCCATTATAGGAAGTTGGGGGAGAGGAGTATTTCCTCTTAGAGACAGAGATACTGCAGAAGCAATAATGGAAGTTCGTGAACTCAACGATGGACCTTTAGATAGAATATATTATTTACAAGAAATGGTGAATCGTCCGCCGAGAGATATAAGAGTAATAGTAGTAGGAGATCAAGTGATAGCTGGCATGTATCGTAATTCGACTGGTGGCTTTAAAACTAACATAGCTCTTGGAGCGGAACCTGTACTGTGTGAAATTACCAAGGAACTAGAAGATATTTGTTTACGAGCTTCCAATGCAGTAGGAGGAGGAATTCTAGGTATTGATATTATGGAAGATGAAAAAAGTGGGTTTGTAGTACATGAAATAAATAATACTGTAGAATTCAAGGGACTTGCAAAGGTAGCAAAACGGGATATTCCAAAAGAAATGATAGATTTTGCGGTTAGAACAATTTCAAAATAGAAAAATTTGAAAAAATTTTAGAGTTTAAATTATACTGGGTTGTGCTAGGAGAGTATCTATGAAAGTAGGTGTGGTAGGAGCATCAGGCTATGTTGGAGGAGAGATTCTTAGGCTGCTTGTAAGCCATCCCAAAGTCGAAATTGCAGCTGTGACTTCAAGACAATACGTTGGAGAATACATCTCTAGAATTCAACCAAGCTTAAAGGGATTCATAGATCTAACTTTTTCAGAACTTGACTATGATAAGCTCTCAGACAAATGCGATTTAGTATTTACTGCAGTCCCTCATGGGACTGCAGTTGACATCGTAAAGGCTCTTTACGACCGTGGTATGAAAGTCATAGACTTGAGTGCGGATTATAGATTACACACTCCATCTGATTATGACAAATGGTATGGCTGGCAACATCCTCATCCCGAACTATTGTCAAAATCAGTTTTTGGAGTTCCAGAGCTTCACAGAGAAGATATCAAAAATGCTCAGCTAGTTTCTTGTCCAGGTTGCATGGCAGTAACATCTATGCTAGCATTATATCCATTGATTAAAAAGAATGTTATCGATGCGGATCATATAGTAGTTGATTCAAAGATTGGCTCTTCAGGTGCAGGGGCAGGGACTGTAGCAGGGACACATCATGCTATGAGATCGGGAGTTATCAGGCCATACAAGCCAGCTAAACATCGACACACGGGAGAAATTGAACAAGAATTGAGTGAAGCTGCAGGAAAGAAAATAAAGGTATCAATGAGTCCTCACGCGGTAGATATTGTAAGAGGAATTCTGTGCACAAACCATACATTCCTTAATCAACAAGTAAGTGAGATAGACATTTGGAAGATGTATCGGGAGCAATATCAAAATGAAAAGTTCATAAGATTAATCCGTGATAAAAAGGGATTTTATAAATTTCCCGATCCTAAATTCGTTGTTGGATCTAACTTTTGTGATATAGGATTTGATATGGACGAAGACAATAACAGACTTGTGGTACTATCGGCATCCGATAATCTCATGAAAGGAGCCGCAGGTTCTGCCATACAAAACATGAATGTAATGGCAGGATTCAATGAAATGGAAGGATTAGCATATTCCCCTCTAACTCCTGTTTGAAAAAATGATAACAATAAAGATTGGAGGAAGCGTAGTAGAAGGTCTTCACAGTTCTACTATATCAGATTTGAAGAAGATATCAGAACAAGAAAAAGTAATTGTGATACATGGTGGGGGAAAAGAAGTAACCAGGATTTCGGAGGCTCTTGGAAAAGAACAAAAATTCATCGTTTCACCCGGAGGAATAAAGAGCAGATACACGGATAAGGAAACCGTTGAAATTTTTACGATGGTTATGTCTGGTAGGATAAACAAGATGATTGTCGGTATGCTTCAGAAAAATGGAATAAATGCGGTAGGACTTTCGGGGATAGATGGAAAGATAATTCAAGCCCATCGAAAGAATAAGTTGGTCGTGGTGAATGAAAAGGGTCGTAAAATGGTAATAGAGGGTGGATATACTGGAAAGATATTTAATGTAAACTCTAATCTCATTCGATTGATTCTAGACCAAGGATATGTGCCTGTAATCTCACCCATTGCAATTAGTGAGGAAAGTGATTTTCTTAACGTAGATGGTGATAGGGCGGCTGCTTACGTAGCTGGCAGTATGCAATCAGACAAAATATTATTCTTAACAAATGTGGATGGTTTATTCATGGATGATAAGCTAGTAAAAAAACTGTCGCTAGAAGAAGCAAAAAAAATTTTGCCGATGATAGGACACGGTATGGAAAAGAAAATCCTAGCAGCATCTGAAGCACTAGAGATGGGAGTAAAGGAAGCATTAGTAGCAAACGGGCAAAAGGAAAACCCAATATCCACGGCTATTTCTCATGATAGTTGTACGGTGATATCAAAATGAGTGAGGACCAATTTATGGGAAACATCTATCAGAGATTTCCTGTCACTATCGAACGTGGACTTGGAGCTCATGTATGGGACAAAGATGGAAAAAAATACATAGATTGCATGGGCGGCTATGGCGTTGCTCTAGTGGGTCATTGTAATCCACGAGTTGTTAATGCAATTAAAGATCAACTCAGTAAGATTATTACAGTACACAGTTCACTTTACAATAAAACACGAGAAGACTTTCTTGAAAAATTGATAAATATAGCGCCACGTGGTCTAGACCAAGTCTTTCTAAATAACAGCGGAGCTGAAGCGGTTGAAGCTGCCATAAAATTTGCTCGTAAATTTACTGGTAAGAAAGGAATGATTGCAATGAATGGTGCTTATCATGGAAAATCATTTGGAGCTCTCTCCATTACCTTTAATCCTAAGTATCGTAAATCATTTGAGCCTCTTTTAGATAATGTCAAGTTTTCTCCATTTGGAGACATCGAAGCTCTAAAATCTGCTATAAGTTCTGATACTGCATTAGTAATCCTTGAACCTATTCAAGGTGAGACTGGAATACATGTAGCACCTGATGGTTTCTTGCAAAAAGTCCGAAAATTATGTGATGAGAAAGGAATTGTTTTGGTATTTGATGAAATTCAAGCTGGATTGGGAAGAACAGGCAAAATGTGGGCAAGCCAACATTGGGAGACGGATCCAGATATCATGTGTTTAGCAAAAGGTATTGCTGGAGGTGTGCCCATGGGAGCTACCCTTGTAAAATCAGAAATTCTTGCATCTATTAGTAAAGGAGAACACTCTTCAACATTTGGAGGTAATCCTTTATCATGTGCTGCTGGAATTGCTTCAATTCAAGCTCTTAAAGAAGATGGTTTGATAGAAAATGCAGCAAAGAACGGAAAATTTTTCATTGAAGGATTAGAAAGATTGAAAGAGAAACATAAGATAATTCGTGAAGTAAGAGGCAAGGGATTGATGATTGGTGTTGAAATGAAATTCGAAGTAAAAGACATATTGTTTGATGCAATAGCTAACAATTTGCTTCTGCTCTATTCTGGTAAGAACATATTACGATTATTGCCTCCACTTGTAATTTCAGAGACAGATATAAACAAAGCTTTAGAAACTCTTGATGTTGTATTAACAAAGGAAGAACAAAGAAGAAATGTCTAGGGATAAAACAGATGAAATAATAATTGAAATGTTAAAGAAGGATTCTAGGCAATCCTTTGTGGAAATTGGTCATAAGCTTAGCCTTTCAGAATCAGCAGTAAGAAGAAGAGTAAAGAACTTAACTGATAGCGGAACCATTAAAAAGTTTACAATTGAAACGGGCGATGCCAACTCAACTAGTGCAATAATTTTAATTTCAGTTGATTCATCTACTGATACATCTAAGGTATCAGCAAGACTTTCTAAATTACAAGGAGTTCAAACAGTTTACGAAATCACTGGACAATATGACATTGCAGTAATTATCAGAGCATCTGCTATTACTGATATTAACATCTGTATCGACAATTTACGAAAAGTTCCTGGCGTTTTTGATACGAATACTGTCATAATACTAAGAACGGTCACTTAAACGAAATTCGACATATTATCTCGATAATCGCTGATTATCGTTTTAAAAAGTCTAAATATAGACGAATTCTGTACGAATATGTTTATATTTACTAAATTTATACATAATGTACAATGAATGATCCCAATTACTATGCCTACAAATATAATGAAATAGATACTAAGACAAAAAAGATTAGAATACTGGATAGCACCTTAAGAGAAGGAGAACAGCATCCAGGTGTAACATTCTCGAATAAGCAAAGAATTCAGATTGCTTGGATGCTTGATTATTTTGGTGTGGATCAAATAGAGATTTCACCAGTTGTATCACCTGATCACAAAGAAGCCACGAGGACAATTATCAAACAGGGGTTAAAGGCTGATATAGTAGCACATGTCCGTGCTTTAAAAGAAGATGTAGATGTTGCACTTGAATGTGATGCAACATGGATGGCAACATATCTTGGTGTTTCAGAAATTCACATGAAAGACAAACTTAGGATAACTAGGGAAGAGGCTATGGACAGAGCAGTTGATACCGTAGAATATGCAAAATCACATGGACTTAAGATGAGATTTACAGTAGAGGACGCTAGTAGAGCTGAACCAGAATTCTTGATAAAAATTTGTAAAGCAATTGCTGATGCAGGTGTTGATAGAATAAGCATCCCTGACACTGTTGGAATAATGAGACCAAATGGTATGTTTAATCTTGTAAAGATGATTCGCGGTGAAATCAAAACTCCACTTGATGTACACTGTCATAATGACATTGGATTGGCCCTATCCAATGCTTTGGCAGGTTGTGATGCAGGGGCTGATCAGATTCATACTACAATTGATGGAATAGGAGAAAGAACCGGGATACCTGCACTCGCAGAAACGGCAGTTGCTCTTACGTATCTGTATCGATCTCCAAATAACTTTAGGTTAGACATGCTTATGGATCTTTCAAGATTGATAGAACAATACACTAGCATAATTCCTTATGATTCCAAGCCAATTGTGGGCTCCACAGCATACAAACACAAGGCTGGAACCCATCTTGCGGCGATTCTTAGAAATCCTGCTGCATACGAGCCAATAGAGCCGAAAATCGTTGGAAATAGACGAAGAATAGTATTTGGAGAGTTAGCCGGAAAGAACGGAGCTGCATATCTCATGTCTCTTTTGGGCCTTGAACAAAATGATGAGAATGCTAAGAAAGTAGCAGCTGGCCTCAAGAACTTGAGAATGGGGGACTTGCTTGAAATTCCCTTGGATGACAGGCTTGAAAGAAAGATAATTAATGACACTCAAGTGAAGGTAAAGACAGGTAAATAATATGAAATGTCCAGAATGTGATGCAAACATCAATCCTCCAAAGGATTCTATGGAAGGAGAAATAATCACGTGTCCTGATTGTGGTGCAAGTTTTGAACTTGCAAAGGGATCCACAGGCTTCGATTTGAAACCAGCACAATCTGTTGGTGAGGACTGGGGCCAGTGAGTCGAGGTCTATCGATTCTTTACGATACCATCAGGTGGGAAGAAAAAGCTCTCTTCGATGCTGCAAAGGAGAAGGGGGTCGATGCAAAGATGGTGGATTGCAGGAATTTGCACATAAATTTAGATAACAGTAAGGAAGAGCACGGTATCGTTATCCAGAGATGTGTCAGTTATTATCGAAGTCTTCATTCTACGGCAGCTCTTGAAGGAAAGGGAGTCAACGTAATTAATTGCTTGAATACAAGTATCTTTGCAGGCAACAAGCTTTTCACACACATGATTCTTCAAAAAAATAGCATACCAACTCCATTTAGTACAGTGGCGTTTTCGGAACAAGCAGCCTTAGAGACTCTTGACAAGATAGGGTATCCAATGGTTCTAAAACCAACTGTTGGGAGTTGGGGAAGACTTATAGCAATATTAAAGGACCGTGACTCTGCAGAAGGAATTATAGAAAGTCGAGAAAATATGTATCCAATTTACCAGATATACTATTTGGAAGAGTTTGTAAATAGACCTCCCCGAGACATACGAGCTATCATTATAGGGGATAAGGTCGTAGCTGCGATATACCGTTATTCTGGAGAAGGGCAATGGAAGACAAACATGGCCTTAGGTGGCAAGGCAGAAGAATGCAAGATTACAAAGGAATTAGAGGACATATGTATAAAAGCAAAGAACTCAGTCCAAGGCCAAATAGTCGGGATAGACTTGATGGAGAGCAAGGAAAATGGCCTGGTTGTCCATGAAATCAACAGCACAACGGAATACAAAAATACAGTCAAAGTTACAGGCGTAAATGTACCAGCATTGATGATTGATTATGCTATTCAGTTGAGAAAATAAGAATTGGACTCTTCAATTACCATCACACCAAGGTATTCTGTAAAGATGTTAGAGAAGGCTCTGAGACTTTACACTCCCTCCTTATCAGAAAAACCACTTGGGGAATTCCTCGCAGACAAATGTGATGATCTTGGATTTGAAAATATTCGGATAGATGAGGTAGGAAATCTTATTGCCACAAAAGGTTCTGGTCATCCAAGACTCTTACTTTGCGGACATATGGATACCGTACCAGGGAAAATAAAAGTAAGGAGTGAGAATGGATTCATTTATGGAAGAGGAGCTTCGGATGCAAAAGCATCTTTGATGGCTATGCTTTTGGCAGCGGCATCAGTAAACAATAACAATGGAAGCGTAATGTTCACAGCAGTAGTTGATGAGGAAGGTAATGCAACTGGAATCAAAAGTCTAGTAAAACAAAAACCAGAGATAGATTATGCAATTTTTGGAGAACCGAGTGGCATTAATAATATAACCATTGCATACAAAGGAAGAATTGCCATAAACCTCAAAATAAATGTCGGCAATAGCGCACATGCAAGTGCTCCGTGGCTTGCAAAAAATGCAATAGAAGAATCACATATCTTTACTAGTTCACTAAAAAGCGCTCTTGAGGAAAATCAAAATAACAAAGCAAAAAGTATGATGTTGACTTCGTCATTGACCGAGATTAGAGGCGGGTCTAGTCACAATGTTACACCTTTAGAGTGTGATGCAATTATGGATATTCGAATTCCTGTAGACATGAGTTGTAAAATGGTTGGAGAAAGAATTGCAACTACAGTTCAGGAAATAGCAAAAAAACAAGGAGTGAATGCATTTTATTCTGTTTTAGATGAGACAGAACCCTTCGAAGCTCCTCATAATTCGCCGTTAGTTAGAGCTTTGACTCTTGGAATAATGGATGTGGAAAAATCAAGACCACAGCTCATCCGAAAAACAGGTACGGGGGACATGAACATAATAGGCAATTCCTTGAACATTCCAGTCGTTACTTATGGTCCAGGAGATCCTCATGCTTCTCATACGGTTGATGTAAGATTATCTATTGATGAATTCCTAAGAAACTTAGAGGTATTCAAGAGGATGATTTCGATTCTTTGAAGATTAAGCCAAGTCACACAATTTACAAATATCAAACCGTCCTAACACGCAAAATACATCAAACAACACCCTCAG
>CAZIHN010000020.1:17601-24368 GCA_964538845.1 uncultured Nitrosopumilaceae archaeon
AGGTATTCAAGAGAATGATTTTTCATCTTGGAAGATTACATCAAGTCAAACAAGTTCCCACATCCAGAACATCATAAAGCGAAGCTCAAAATATAGAACGTCTTGAGTTTGTAAACATGTTATGGTTCATTGGATTAGGGATTTCAGGTCTTGATGGAATTAGTGCCAATGCTTTAAAGATATTAAAAAATGCCAAAATGACATATGTAGAAAATTTCACTAGTCCAATAGGAAAACAAGAGCTTAGCAAGATTAAAAAATTTGTCATGGGAAAGATGATGATGACTCCAAGATGGATGGTAGAGGATGGAAAAGTAATTTTGGCAGATGCCAAAAAAAGAAATGTTGTACTCCTTTCCTATGGTGATCCATACGTAGCAACTACACATATTGAGTTACGAGTCAGAGCAGAGAAAGAAAAAATAAAGACGAATACAATTCATGGGACATCCGCAATTACATCGCTAATAGGAGAGTGTGGATTACACCATTACAAGTTAGGAAGACTAGTAACAATCATGAGAGAATTTCAATCACTAGTAACAGTCTATAGCACAATTTATGAAAATATGTTAAAAGGTAATCATAGCCTCCTGATTTTAGAATATGACGCAGACGCTGATTTCTTTATGGACCCAAAGGAGGCATTGAAACAATTACGGAATATGGAAAAAGAACAGAAACAAAATGTTCTTGAAGATTCAACTTTTACAATAATAGCTTCAAGGATAGGTAAGAGAAATCAAAAGGTTATTGCAGGAAGATTATCCACCCTTGTAAATATTGATTTTGGAAGTCCTCCTCATACGATCATAATTCCTGGGAAACTGCACTTTACCGAACATGATGCGCTCAAAACCTTTTCAAAATGTCTTGACGAGCCTTCTGACAATTCATTGAAAATTCAGAAAAAATCAGACCAAATGCTCTCAAAATACATTCCAAAAGCACGAATAGCTCTTAATGAAGTAATAAGAGAATTTGGCAATGAGAAAAACATGCAATCTGTGATTGAAAATGCTAATTTGTATTTGGACGATGCAGAAAAATTCCAAGAGGATGGAAAAGAAGAGCTTGCAGTACTCAGCATAGGATATGCAGAGGGCTTGCTAGATGCCCTTCGCCTCTCAAAAGGAATTGATCCCTGGGCACAGAGTTTATAGATTAATCAAGTAGTAGTATTTTCGCCTCAGTGATAAAATTTGGATTCGTTTGATAAAGAAGTGATCTCGACATTTTATGTTTCATCAGTTTCAGGAGAACATGTTAGAGATATCATGCGAAAAAAACTGTCTCTTGGTGTAGAGTATTTGGATTCTAGAATACAATCTCTTGTAAATAATGGGTTTATCGAAAAAAACAAATTGGACTTAACTGACCTAGGTCGAGGTTCCATACGTACAGTATTGGCGGGAGGAGTTTTTGATATTATCCATCCTGGTCACATACATACTCTAAGGGCCGCTAAAGCCCTCGGTAATGTATTAATTGTTGTAGTTGCCACTGACAACACGGCGCAGAAAATGAAGGATAGAGTACCTCTTCATAACATGGAATTAAGGCGAGACCTTGTCCAATCACTTTCAATGGTCGATCATGCAATGGTGGGTTACGAAGGAGATATTTTCAAAACAGTCCAAATAGTTAAACCTGATATCATTGCGCTTGGATATGATCAAATTCATCAAGAGAAGTTCATTGTTGATGGATGCAAAAAGATCGGAGTAGATGTTTCGATTGCCAGATTACAATCGCCTATACCAGATATCAAGAGTTCAAAGATTGAAAACGAATATGGCAAATCAATTTATGATATTTAATTCAACGCTGAGTTATTTTTGGGTTAACTGGTACACGTACAGATATCTGTGATCCAGTAGAAATCTTTGCCATTTTTTTTATATTATCTTTTGAAATCAATTCAATAATAGAATCATCATGATGAGTTCTTTCTAAGATTATCAATACAGCATCGACTTGGTTATTGACCCTTGCAAGGTAACATTTTACCCATCCATAAGTTCGCTTTCCGTCTGAGAAACCATTCACCATTATTGCGGGATAAGTATCAAGGGATCGTTTTGCTTCTATGAATTCCTTGTCTTTTAACTTAACATTTAGCGTGCCAGGAAATGGGATATATCCAAGTCTTGACTTGAACTGTTTTGCGTACCCTTTCATTGACATATAGTATGCTCCTTCACCCATTCCAGAGATTATAGTACCCTTGAATTCTATGTATGCGGGGATTGATTCTAGACTAGTCCTTAATATTGAGAATATTTTTGACATTTCAGCATGACCCTTAGTAGTTATTCGTACAGAGACTTTCTGACCACTTCGCATTCTTTCAATGTATCCATTAGCCTCAAGTTCTAGAATATGTTTTGAAGCCGCCTGTTGTGATTTGTTAATGCTTTTGCCAAGAGATGAAGTCGTCGTTGAAATAAAATTATATCTTGCTCCTTTTGAAAAAAGCTCGGCAAGTGTAAGAATATGTTGTACTTTTATTTCTGGCATTAATCTTATGCAATACCAAGCTCTGTAAATGTTTTCAGGACAAGTCCATCAGTTGATTTAAGATTAGCCATTCGATGGCCTATAACACATTCAATTCCCGCTTGTTTTGCAGAGTCGATTAATCTTTGTGTAATTATTCCATCAAGTACAAGATACTTTATACCAGAACCTGGTGAGAGTTTTCCAACAACCTCACTAACTGGAACCCTGAAAACTTGGCTATGACTTTCGTCAAGTGCCACAGCTTCAAGAGATTCATTGAGTCCAGAGAAAATTTTCATTGCAACATTAGCAATAGGCTCATCTTTAGGATCCTGAAGTTTTGGTTTAGCTGTTTCTTTTTTCATATCTTCAGCAGTCTCTTTGAGAATCTCTACAATCTGAATGGGTGTAAGCTCTTCAACTTCAACTCCTTCAGGAGCTCTGAGAACCACATCAACGTTGACTAAAGATCTTAACTCCTTTAGAATGAATCCACCTGCTCTGTCACCGTCAAGAAAGGCGACTACCTTTGCTTTTGATTCGCAAAGTGATTTTATTGATTCATCTATTCTAGCACCTTCAATTGCAAGTGAATTATCATAACCTGCTCGTAATAGATTTATCACATCTGCCCTGCCTTCAACAAGAATTAACCATGGTGAATCAAACACGCCAGAACCACATGCCAGTTTTTCTCTTCCAAACGTTGTAAGTTTTCCAGAAGAACTTACATCAGATACATCTTTTAGCATTTCGTCGCCTTCGCTGATGGTTTTTGTCGACCATTTCTGTACAATATCTTTTGCTCTATCGACGATTTCCTTTTTCTTAGCAGAACGTACATCATCTATAGCATCTAATTTGAATTTGGCCTGAAATGGACCGACTTTATCAATACTTTCTATAGCTGCTGCTATTAGGGCAGCAGTATTTATGTCGGTACTCATAGGAATTAAAGCGTCTCCTTTTGTCTGATTAGTCGTGGTCGTAGTATTGACCTCTATCCTTCCCACTTTGGACACCTTCTGGAGTTCATTTAGGTTCATTTCTGGTCCAAGCAGTCCCTCTGTCTGGCCGAAAATTGCGCCTATTATATCTGCTTTTTCAACGAGTCCATCGACGTCAAAGCTGAGCTTAACGTGATACTTGACAATTCCACTATATGGCAATTCATAATCCTCTTAATTTTTTATCAATTTTGATTCGTCATAGACAGATATAAGTGCTTATTGTTCTAGGGAGTGTTCAAGCATTCATATCGTACGATGAAAGTTGCTCAATTTGTTTGATCTTGCCTTTAGTAATAATAGATAGTTGTTTCCTATATGAAAGGTCAACAGACATTCTGCTTTGCAGTAAAGATGTAATCTTTCTGGTAAGATAACGTCCTTTCCTATCAAAATCTAATAATAGTATAATGAGTTTGTATTGAGGCATTCTGTCTGCAAATCTTATAAGACCTTTGAAGCTGTGAAATTGACATATCCTTCCCGAATAGCCAAGTTTTATTATAGCTGCCTCGTCACGTTTTCCCTCTACAACTACAATACCGTCTTTTCTTGAATTCAATGATTTGACATAATCTTTCAGTTTAGATAACTCATTTTTATCTGGATTCACAAACTTATTTAGAAGTAACCATATTAAGCAATTCTCATCGAATGTCTGAGTTTCTAATAATCCAAAATGCAAAATTGGAGGGAATTGGTCTTTTAGGTAAACTTCTAAAGGATGACGGATTTAAGACAAAGACAATAATCGCAAAAAACGAAAAGATTTCGCAGATAAAACCTGCAGCAATAATAATTCTGGGAGGTCCTGAAAGTGCAAATGATGATCTGTCATATCTAAAAGATGAGATGAGATTAATCCGTGAGTCTGTGGAGAAGGATATCCCTGTACTTGGAATATGCCTAGGATCACAACTTATTGCAAGAGCATTTGGGGCAAGAATTTTCCCCGGGTCTAAAAAGGAGATTGGATTCTATCAAGATATTGAATTCGACAATAAAGAATCCAAGATATTTAATGGATTTAAGAAACCTGCACTAGTTTTTCACTGGCATGGCGAGACATTTGATTTGCCAGAGAATGCCATAAGACTAGCACATTCCAAGTATTATGAAAATCAGGCGTTAAAGATCGGTAGTGCCATAGGAGTTCAATTTCACTTGGAGGTAGATGAGCAAATGATAAAACTATGGTTAAAAAAATCAAAAGAGGAGCTTAATAAAATTCCATATATCAACTCCTCCTTGATAGAAGAGCAAATCCCAACCTATATTGAAACCGTTAAGAAGAATCTCTATACTTTCTACCAAAATTTCAAGTCAGAATTCAATTTCTGACAAAAGTTTAATATAAAGACTATTAGACTTTCGAATCTAGTCATGGTATCAGAATTATGTGAAAAAATAACTTCCTTACCATATACCAACAATGAGGGAGAGCGATTACTTTGAATCCAGTAACAAAGATTTTTGATGAAGCTTTTACTACTGACCATAAGGTAATCACGGAAGATCTGTCAAAATCTATACTAAAAAAATACGGGATCAAAGTTCCTGGGTATGCAATTGTAGATAATGTGAAGGATGCTGTAAAGGCAGCAAAGCGACTTGGTTTTCCTCTCGTGATGAAGGTTGTTTCTCCCCAAATACTTCACAAGACCGATGTGGGTGGAGTTAAAGTAGGACTTCAGAATGAGAAGGAAGTAAAAAATGCATTCAAAGATATGCATTCAAGACTTTCAAAAAAGAAAGGAATTCACCTTAAAGGAATTCTGCTTGAAAAGATGGTACCACAAGGGATCGAATTAATTGTGGGACTCCAAAATGATCCTCAATTCGGTCCAGTTATTATGGTTGGACTTGGAGGAGTTCTAACTGAAATATTCAAAGATGTTGCCTTTAGATTACTCCCAATTACAATAGATGATGCGAAATCGATGCTTAAAGAATTAAAAGGATCGAAGATTTTGCAAGGATATAGAGGAAGTAAACCAGTAGATCTCAACGTACTTGCAAAAGCACTAGTTCAAATTGGCAAGATAGGAGTAGATAATGCGAGCTATTTTGACAGTGTAGATTTCAACCCCATTGTAGTTTACTCCAAATCTTACTTTGTTGTTGATGCAAAGATAATTTTGAGAAAAGAACTAAAAAAGGATGCAATTTCAATTGCCAAACCCAATATTGAGTTCATGGAGAAATTCTTTACACCACAATCCGTTGCACTCGTTGGAGCCTCAGCTACACCTGGCAAGGTTGGAAACTCAGTGCTTGATAGCATTGCAAAACATGATTACAATGGTAAAGTATTTCCGATAAATCCAAAGGCCGAGGAGATTTTGGGATTAAAATGTTATCCATCACTTGAAGCAATACAAGAACCAGTTGAATTAGTTGTAGTATGCGTTGATCTCTCAGTTACACCACCAGTTCTTGAAGCCTGTGCCAAAAAAGGAATTCATAACGTTGTGATAGTATCAGGAGGCGGAAAAGAACTAGGTGGAGAAAGGGCAGACTTCGAGGCTGAAATTAAGCGACTTTCTGAGCAACATAAGATCAGAATAATTGGTCCAAATTGTATTGGCATGTTTAATGCAGCAAATAGACTTGACTGTGCATTCCAAGGTCAAGCAAGAATGGTTCGTGCAAAACTTGGTCCAGTTGCCCTATTATCCCAAAGTGGCACGATGGGAATTAGTTTTCTTGAGACTGCTGACTCCTTTGGCTTGTCAAAGATGATAAGCTATGGAAACAGATCAGATGTTGATGAGGCAGATATGATTTGGTATCTCGCAAATGATCCCCAGACCAAAGTAATTGCATTATACGTAGAAGGTTTTGGAGATGGAAGAAAGTTTATCGAAACTGCCAAACGCGTAATGACTGAGAAACAAAAGCCCGTAGTCATCTGGAAGAGTGGAAGAACTGCACTTGGAGCAAAACAAGCTGCTTCACATACAGGCTCACTTGGAGGCTCGAATGCAATAATAATGGGTGCACTCAAACAGGCTGGAATTATTTCAGTAGACAGCTACCAGGAGCTTGCTTCAGTAGTCAAAGCGTTAGCTTGGCAACCTGCATCCAAAGGATCTCGAATTGCACTCGTAAGCAATGGAGCCGGACCCATGATTGGGGCAATAGACCAATTCGAAAGATTCGGTTTGGAGCTTGGTAAAGTGACAGAAGCAACACTAAAGGATATGAAAGAGCATTATCCTCCAACATATGTAATTGGAAATGGAAATCCTGCAGATG
>CAZIHN010000021.1:0-24050 GCA_964538845.1 uncultured Nitrosopumilaceae archaeon
AAACAATCGATTTTAGAAAGATATTTAAGATAGACGAAAATGATATAGTGTTTCGTATCTTCCCCGACGAGTCGGCGATGGAGAAAAAGATCCTTATTTTAATTGGGATTCTCGACGAGGTGAAGAAAGCGCTTTCGACGAGGAATTCGAGAAATAATGGAAAAAATATTTTAAATTTTTTAAAGAAAATGATATAACTCATTGTAAATAAAGGTAATTTTATCGTAAAAAAACTTACCAAAATTTTGGAAAGAACTAAAGCCCGATTCGAACTAAAAAAACATGGAACCAGAATATTGGAGATTAATCTAATCCAAACAAAATTACCTCAAAAATCTCTTCTTCAAAACTCCTTAAGGAAATTTGAGAATGCATTTAATGTGAAAATAATTCTAGCTGTGCGTGCCTATCGTGACGGTTCACAGAATTCTATTGTAGAATTATAATCCTAAATCTCCAAGTTTGGATTTATTCTCTTTGAAGGATAAGACAAAGGTTTGGTATTTCTTGCTCCTCCCGGCAATCTCAGATTCGATGATATGTTCTAGCTTTTGTTTTTGTTCAAGGTGTTTTAGATAATTTATAATTATATCACTATCATGAATCTCGCCAAGTATATCTTGAATATTTTTTAAATTGCTGAGAAGAGATAAACTTTCTTTATTTGAAGACAATTCAAGCGAATATCTTAATTTCTTAAAATTCTTTCTTAACATATGAAGATCATCAATCTTTTTTTCATCCATTAATGCTATTACAGAATACTTTTGTAAATTTAATTCAATTCTATCTAAGATCTTGTGATATCTTTTTTTTAACTTTCTCTCTTTGATCTTATAATTAGAAATTTTAGGGCAAGGTAAATTTGATATCTCTAATGCAAGTGTGATACAATTTTTAATTTGTTTTTTCTTGCATTCTTTAAGGGAATCTGCTAAATTACTAGTATCTTTTCCATACTTATCTTCCAGTTTTGCAGATATGATATCATAATCTCGCAATTCATTATTTAGTTTAAAGAACTTTTTAATCATTTTTAGAAAATTATTGAGTGATTCTATTTTTCGGGTTTTATTTGGCAGAATTTGATAAATAGCTTCTAAGCGTCTGATTGTAACCCGAATGTCATGAATATTTTTATCGTTTGGCTCCTTGATGTAATTATCTAAATTCTGGTAAAATTCTTTAATGTTTTTTTTAAATTTTTTAATGAATTTGGTTTTGACTAATTTAAATAATTTTGTCATAACTACTCTTTCATTTAGATATGCGACTTCTTTTAAGTCATTGTCATTATTGTGGACTTCAGATTCTTTGATCTATTGTTTATTTTCAGAAATTACATCCTGAATTGTCTCATTGATTACAGCTTCTGCAATATCACTTGAATACTCTGCAGTTCTTCTAATATCTTCTAAAACAAACTTGATTACGCTAGAATATTTTTTTGATTCTTCAAGACTGTCAGTGAACTCTTTCTCTTTTTCTGCAATTTTGCACGCATTGGATGCAACAGAATCGGCAAGACTATAATCTCTTTTATTTAAAGCCATTATAGAATCCTCAAAAACTTTGAGAGATTCTTCACTCAAACGGCTTATTTTTTGTAACAAGGTATTATCCAAGGTTGATTTTAAAAATTTTATCCTACTTGCTATTGATACCGCATGATCAGCTATTCTCTCAATTGATTTTACTACTATTCTGTAACTAATACAATCTGATGGTTTTTTCAAACCAATATCGCGCAAAACCTTTTCATTTTCAACAGCTAAGGTTAAGTTCCTTAATATGTATAGACTGAAGCGATCTACTTCATCATCCATATGTGTGATTTCCTCGCCTGATTCCGTATCCATTTCCTTGAGGGCATCAATTGCCTGTCTATGCATCGTTGTAGTTAGGATAAACATTCTCCTAAGAGCGTCATTGATTGAGAGTTCAGGTAGGCTTGTCAAAACTTGAATTGTAAGGGATTCAGGTGTAGATTCAACTATCTCAGTTCCAATCATGTTCTTTCTTACAAGATTTCGGATGGCTTGCTTGTGTTCTAATTGGATTCTCCCTCCCTTAGTAATGATCTCTATAATCTGATAACCCGCAAGATACATTGCAATTATTTTTCTCTGAAACGATTCAACACTTTCTTTTTGAGCTAGTATTGTTTTGGATTTTGAGATCTTTGTATTATTCGAATTTTGTGAAGGCAAAATTGAGAGTGATTTGTTTACATTCTTAACTATTGAGACAGAATCACCTGTCTTAAGACTTAATTCATCAACCCATTTCTTAGGTAAAGATAAAACATAGGTAGACCCACCTACGAGCTGTAACTTTCGTACTTCTCTATCATATAGAATCTCAGCCATGTTATTATTTGTCGTCGCTATAATTAAAGAAGTTGTGCACTTATTCTATGTATCTCTATATAGTTCTATATTGATATATGAAATCTAAGAAATTATGGTCGAATTTCTCATATTGGTAGCGGCAACAAAATATCATATGAAAGCTATAGGGATAAAGAAGGGATCTGGATGGGTAGATAAAGTATTCAAGATTGCCGCTCTCCTTGCAGCAGCTTATGTACTTGCAATAATTGTTATGATAGTGGTAAACCTCACTACGGGATCAGCTCAAGTTTGGCAACAGGAAGGATTAGCATTTCTTACCGGCTCTGATTGGAATTCTGTCGAAGGTAGAGAATCTTATGGTGCTGCGCCTTACATTATGGGTACTTTTGTGACAGCAGGTATAGCAATGGCAATAGGAATCCCTATCAGTTTTGGGATTGCTATGTTCCTTTCTGAATTGGCTCCTAAAATTCTAAGGACGCCTCTTTCATTCTTAGTAGAACTTCTTGCAGCTGTACCGAGTGTAATCTACGGACTCTGGGGGTTACTTGTCTTTAGGACTTATGTTCAGGATTGGATTGAAACGCCACTGCATAATACTTTTGGTGATGGTAGTATAATATTTTCAGGCACGCCATTTGGTCTGGATATACTTACAGCCAGTATAGTTTTAGCAATCATGATAATTCCTACAATATCTTCAATTTCGAGAGAGATCATGCTGGCGGTACCAAATAGTCAACGTGAAGCAGCCTATATGCTTGGAGCTACAAAATGGGAAGTTTTCAGAATGGCAGTTTTACCATATTCCAAATCTGGATTAATAGGTGCCACAATACTTGGCCTTGGGCGTGCAATAGGTGAAACTATGGCTGTAACAATGCTCATAGGAAACGCTACGGGAAGTGCTGCATTTCCTACCTCACTTTTCCAACCTGGACAGACAATGGCTAGTATAATGGCAAATGAGTTTGCTGAAGCATCTCAGGGTGGATTACATTTGGCTGCTTTAATAGGAATAGGACTAATTCTTTTCTTAGTGGCACTTGGAATCAATATGGTTGCACATCTTCTTGTAGCACGGGTTATAAAATCACATGAGGGAGCAGTACTGGCTTGATTACTATAGAACAAAGAGCAGAATTTAGAAAGCATTTTCGATACAATATTGGCAGAAGACTTGTTATCGATAAAATAATAAAGGGACTGGTATTTGCCTGCGTCGTTACAGCAGTTGTGCCACTTGTGAGTATCATAGTTGAAGTTTTTACCAATGGTTCGGCAGCATTAACTTTCGATTTTCTCACCCAGGTCCCAGGAGCTGTGGGAAGTGATCAGCCAGGAGGTATTGGTCCAGCAATTCAAGGGACATTAATACTAATTGGAATGTCAAGTTTGTTGGGAGTTCCGATTGGCGTAATGGGAGGCATATTTTTATCTGAATACGGAAACAACAGGTTTGGAAGGGCAGTAAGATTCTTCAATGATGTACTTGCAGAATTTCCAACAATTGTGATAGGTGTTTTTGCATTCATCATAATTGTTTTAACCTTTGGTAACTTTTCTGTTTGGGCTGGAACATTTGCTCTCTCGATTATCATGCTGCCAATCATAATGAGAACAACCGAAGAGTCTCTAAAACTGGTTCCAATAACTTACAGAGAAGCAGGATATGGCTTGGGCATACGAAATTGGACCATAGTTTTGAGAATAGTATTAGCTAGTGCAAAAAGCGGTCTTATCACGGGAATCATGCTTGCAGTAGCAAGAATAGCTGGCGAGACAGCTCCTCTTGTTTTTACAATACTAGGAAGTAGCCAATTCTTGGCAGGATTGGATGGACCCATTGATGCCCTGCCGCTTAGAATCTGGAGATTATCATCTCTTCCTTATGACAGTGCGGTTACTCAGGGATGGGGGGCTGCATTTATTTTAATTATTATTGTTCTCACGATTAACATCGGTGTAAGATACATATTTTTGAGGAAAAAGGGGGGAACACTTTTAAAATTCAGACTGATAGGAAAGGGATAATGATGGAGACAGTGTCAAAAATACCTATAAAGGGAATTTCTGCGGAGGGTATAAAATACAAACTAGTTGCAGAAGATATTGTAGCTTCGTATGATGGGATCACAGCAGTAAAAAATGTCTCAATGAAATTTAGGGAGAGAGCTGTTACTGCACTTATAGGACCATCAGGATGTGGTAAAACAACCTTTTTGAGGACATTAAATAGAATGCATGAATTAACAAAAAATGCCAAAGTTTCAGGTAAAGTTTTGCTTGACGGCGAGGATCTTTACTCGACCAAGGTAGATCCAATAATTAACAGAAGAAAAATAGGAATGGTATTTCAAAAACCAAATCCGTTTCCAACAATGTCAATTTATGATAATGTTGCAGCTGGACTTAAGCTCAATGGAGTCAGAAACAAAGGAGTGATTGACGAGATAGTAGAAGGTTGTCTTAAAATGGCTTCTCTCTGGGAGGAGGTAAAGCAAGATCTGAAAAAGCCTGGGATGAGTCTATCAGGTGGACAACAGCAACGTCTTTGTATAGCAAGAGCACTTGCTATCCAACCAGAGGTTCTCTTGATGGATGAACCTGCATCAGCTCTTGATCCTATAGCAACTCAAAAAATTGAAGAAATGATCCATGAATTAAAAAAAGAATATACAATTATTATAGTAACACACAATATGCAACAGGCAACAAGAGTTTCAGATTATACTGGTTTTATGTATCTAGGGGATCTGGTTGAATTTGGAGAGACCAAACAAATCTTTGAAAATCCGCGGAATGAAATAACCGCAAAATACGTTCAAGGGCAATTCGGATAGAAAATGCCTAGGCTTATAGATCCACATCTTTCTCAATTATCAGAGATGATGAAGCAGATGTGTGACTTGTCTATCCGAAGTACAAATCTTGCAATTGATTCCTATTTGGGGGGTCAAAATGCGCGAAAGGAGGTCCATCAATTATCTAGTGAAATGATTGATCTATATGATAAGGTAGGAGAATTGACCTTTGATATGATTCTAAGATATCAGCCGGTGGCAAGCGATTTTAGGCTAATTCGTTCTTCGCTAGAGATTTCCTACGGGTTTACCAGATTAAGTAGATATGCATATGACATTACTATGGTAAGAGAAACATTTGGTGATCTTTCAGAATGTAAGAATGAAACCATATACACTTTGTCTGGGGAAATAAAACACATGATACAGCTAGCCGTTGAATGTTTTGCAACTCTCGATCTTCAGAAAGCAGATGAATTAAAAACCGACGAAGATCTCGTAGATAAATACTATAACAAACATTTGCCCATGTTGATTACATTGAGTAACGTAAAATGTGCCCTCTCAGACGCTTTAGTTCTACGCTATATGGAGAGAATGGCAGATCATGCGGCATTTATTGGTGATTCGGTAAATTATATAGTTACTGGGACAAGAAAATATAGATAAATATCTTTCTATATAGATTACGTAGGTTTACGAAAAATATGTTGGTCACAGGTAAATAAGGCATCACTTATGTGAATTTATGGAAAAAAAGGTTCTTTTCGTAATTCTAGTTGGAATTCTAACATTTACTATTCCTCTTAATGTCTTGGCACAATCATCAGTTGCTTTGAATGCAGCAGGAGCAACTTTTCCATTTCCATTAATTGACAAATGGAGAGTAGAGTACAATAAACTCCATCCAGATGTTACATTGAATTACCAATCAATAGGAAGTGGCGCAGGAATCAAACTTTTCACTACCAAATCAGTTGATTTTGCTGCATCCGATGCTCCACTTCAACCAACCGAAGCTGCATTAGTACCAGGAACGGTACATATACCTGAGACAATAGGAGGAGTAACTCTGTCATATAATCTACCTGGAATAGGAAAAGGAGTAAAACTAACTGGTCCCGTTATAGCAGGAATTTTTGAAGGAAATATAACAATGTGGAATGATAAAATGATAACAGATCTAAACCCGGACCTTTCAATGCCTAGCCAGAAAATCATTGTGGTTCATCGTTCTGATGCATCTGGTACAACTTTTGTTTTTACAAGTTATCTTTCAAAAGTAAGCGCTGATTGGCAAACTCATATAGGATCAGGTAAATCGGTACCATTCCCAAGTGGAGTGGGTGGTCAAGGAAATGCAGGCGTTGCTGGAGTTGTAAAGAGTACTTCCTATAGCATAGGATATGTCGAACTCGCTTACGTTATTCAGAATAATATGACTTACGCATTTGTTCAGAATGCTGATGGGACTAATTTTGTTGAGCCAACCTTGACTTCAATTGGAGCTGACGCTTCATCTGCAGCACAAAATCTACCAGCTCCAGATGGAGATTGGAGTAAAGTATCCATAGTTAATCAACCTGGACAGAATTCATATCCAATATCGTCATTTACTTACTTGCTTGTATACAAGGATCTTTCAAAGGTTAGTGGTATGACACAAGATAAAGCAAAAGCAGTAACTGACTTTATTAATTGGGCAATTCATGATGGACAACAATTCTCAACATCATTGGCTTATGTTCCTCTTCCTGATGCAGTAATTAAACAGGATGAACAGGCACTTTCTGAAGTTCAGTTTAGTGGTGGCGCAGTTCCAGAATTTGGTTCACTTGCAGAAATAGTACTTGTTATTTCAATATTATCCATAATGATCTTTTCTTCAAGATCGGTTCTTAAATCTATCAAGCTTTAGAATCTGTAATTAAATTTCTAAAAAATTCACTGTGTCAATAATTTATCTTTGATTTTTTTTCAAATTTTACTTGATAATCCATGGAGAATAGTTTTTGCATAAAGCTACATAGGATATAGCTACTTATGTAATCTATGCTGATCATATGTAAATAAACACTGAGAGGGAATAGCTTCAATGACTACAAAAATTCTTTTAGGACTAGCACTAATGCTTATCCTATTAGTACCGACAATATCACCAAGTGCACATGCAGACACACCAGCAACACCAGGAGACAATGATAAGTACACTTTCAATGCAGCAGGAGCAACTTTTCCATTTCCATTAATTGACAAATGGAGAGTAGAGTACAATTCACAATATCCTGGAATAGCTTTGAATTATCAAGCTGTGGGAAGCGGAGCTGGCATAAAGCTGTATACTGCAAAGAAAGTAGACTTTGCAGGTTCAGACGCACCGCTACAAGCTTCTGACATAGCCAAGGCACCAAAAGGCACATTGCACATTCCAGAGACGATGGGCGCGATTGTATTGACATACAATCTACCAGAACTTCCAAAAAATGGATTAAAACTCACTGGACAAGTTATAGCTGATATATACATGGGAAAAATTTTCACATGGAACGATCCAGCTATTAAAAAACTGAATCCAGATTTAGCAAATAAGCTATCTGCAAACAGAATCATTCTTGTTCATCGCTCCGATGGATCTGGCACCACATTTGCCTTTACGAGTTACCTAAGTCAGGTTAGTCCTGCATGGAGCGCAAGAATCGGCCATGGTACATCCGTACCGTGGATTGCAGGAATGGGCGGTTCAGGTAATGCTGGAGTCGCCGCTATTGTAAAGAAAGTACCATATTCTTTGGGATATGTAGAACTTGCATATGCGAAAAATAACAAGATGGTCTCAACTGGAGTACCAATGACATATGCATACCTACAAAATCACGACAAGAATGCTTTCCTTGACGCTACAGTTGATACAACTGCAGCTGCTGCAAGTGGTGCAATAAACAATCTTCCAAAAGCTGATGGTGTATGGAGTAAAGTATCAATTAATAACGCACCAGGTTCAAATGCGTATCCAATTGCTACATTTACATACTTGTTAGTAAATCCAAACCTTGAACAGCTTAAGGGAATGGACAAACAAAAAGCTCAGGACTTTGTCCATATGCTTTATTGGTTCATCACTGACGGTCAGACTTATTCCAAAAAGCTACTCTATGTACCTCTTCCTGACCAGGTAGTGGAATTAGACAAGCAAGGAATTTCTGAAATAAAGTACAATAATCAACAGCTCTGGCAAAACACACCTTAGGAAAATTTCCTATTCTTTCTTTTTATTTTATTAAAGTATGGTACATTTGATGTATTAGTTAGCTTTGTAAATAATTAAAAATGACATCAAGCTATCACTCGATGATTCAGTTCTAGGATTCATCAATAATTTCACTTTCGTCTGAGGAAAGTATTAAGAACTAATTCTAGAATTAATTTATCTCGTTAGTACTCAAGGCATGGTTAAGTCTTGAACAAGCAAGGGCAAAGTCTAGGATTGCAGACATTTTTGGGTCGGATTTTGTTGGATCCTTATCAAGTCTTTCTGCTTGCAATTTGATCTCTATCTTGTAAGTATCATACTTTTTTTTTCTTAGGAACCACACATTTTATCACTTTTTATGGGAAATTTCTCACATTTAAGATTCCTCTCCCAAAATTGGTAATCCCGATCAAAAACAAGCCAAATCTTGTCCTATGGCCACTATTCTAGGTTTAGTTAACTCATCGTCTAATTTTGAAAAATTATAAGAATTGGTCCTAGGCAAAAGGATATTTCGCTGATTGGATAAATCAATTGTTGTTGGAAGATAAATGTAGTCCTAATTTTGGAACATTTGAGAGTTCATTTTTGCATTACAAAAATGTGACTAGGCAATATGAGGATCCAGAAATTCTAAAATCAATCAAGGAATTGATACCCGTCAGTATCCTAGAAGGTAATCGATTAGAGTCACTTTTAACATGGTATAAAAATTTCATGCAATGGACACCAAACCAGATTATTTGTAGAAAGTGTACGGGTAATAACAATAATTCCAGAGATTCTGTAATTATGCAAACAAAAGTGGATCCTGGAAATTCTTGGAGAGTTGGTAAGATAGAGGTACATAGATGTAATCAATGTGGAGAAACAAAGATTTTCCCAAGATATAATGACGTTTTAAAAATTGCGGAATCAAGAACAGGAAGATGTGGTGAGTGGTCAATACTATTTGGTGCTATCCTCAATTCCTTATCTATGGAATCAAGAATTGTTCACGATTACCTTGACCACTGTTGGAATGAAGTGTATCTTGGTGACAGATGGTACCATGTAGATTCATCATTACAATATCCAGACTCCATAGATCATCCATATTACTATGAGAGGAACTGGAAAAAACAATACACATATGTTCTTGCTTTTTCACCAAACACGATAGATGACGTTACTAAAACTTACACGGAGCGATGGAATGACGTTCTTCTCAGGAGACAAGCTTTGATTCAAGGTAGAAGCACAAACGACATAATTACAGATTTTCAAAATAGCTATTCCGAAATAAAACCGTCATATTAAAAGAATATTCGACTTAGTTTTATAGGAGTAAGCTTCAATCAAGGTGGTTGAGCTATAGTTTTGTTTTTTCCTTTATACAAAAAGGAAAGAACAAGGATTACAGCCGCACCTGCCTCCACTATGGTAAAAAAATAAAATGGCATAAAGTAGCTGATGGTGAAAAGAATGGCGCCAATAATTGTCCCTATTGATCTGGATAGGTTAGTTAAGACGTCAAATATGGAAAATAATGCAGGTCTCTTTTCTCTTGGAGTTAGCTCTATTTGTAAAGCCTCATGAGTTGGACCATAATTTATCCCGGTTGCAATCATGGCTAATGAAATCCCAAGTATTCCCAAAAATGAATTTTGTAAGATAAGAAGTATTGATAATGGAGCTGTAATGATTGCAGAAAATACCAACACTTTTCGCTTCTCGAACTTGTCTGAGATTATTCCAAGCGGAGTCCTTATCAAATTTGCAAGTAAAAGCTGGGAGCTAAGAATAATACCCCATTGAAATGTATCAAGTTTTACAATATTAGTGGCATAAAATATCAGGTATGAACCTGTTGTGGAATTGGCCAAGATAACCAATAGATATGCTGCAAGTAAGGGAATCAGCAATTTTGGTAGAGAAATAAGATTCTTGTAAAAATCTTTGAGATAGAGAATTAACTCTACTGTGGATTGGCTTCTTCCAAATTTTCTGTTTTTTTGTGGTGAAGTCGGATAATTAAGGGAAAGATTCACTTCAATCTTGCTTGCATGTTTGGTGATATCTTGCGACAATGTTGGGTTTGTAACTCTGGATTTTGGTTGTTCGTTCTGACTGTTATCCCGTAAGAACTTTATCATAAGGAGCGTTGAAACTGGGGTTATCGCGATTGCAAGTAATATGCCATACCTGAACCCTTCGTTAATTCCCATAACATGTACAAGATATCCTCCTATGAGAGGGAAGAAAATGGAAGGTAGTGTTGTAAGAGTTTGGTAAATGGAAAGTTGGGCTGTCCGATTTTTTTGAACTGTTGTATCAGCAACCAACAAACGCCAAGCAGTAGATCCAATTGTTCCAAAGGCAGCTATCAATATTGGAATAGAAAGTGTAATCCAGCTATTTGAAAAATAATAACCCAATAATATGCATATGCTAAGCCAAGAAGAAAAGATTGCAACTTTTTTCCAGCTCTTCCTTTGAACTATTACTCCGCCAATGATAGTAGAGGGTATTCCTAACAACATTGCAAATGCTGTGACCATTCCATATTGCAAAATGGACCCGCCCAATGAAGTAAAGTAGATAGGCAAGAATGAAAGTGCAATATTTCCAATACTTCCGATAGAACTAGAAATAATCAATATGGCGATGTTGCCTTTAGGTATAATGTTTTTCAAACGTTGTTTTTAGCAAAAGCTCTTTTTTAATCTGTTGTCATTTATCAGACATAAGATACTAGAGATCAAATAATACGTGAAAACTTCCAAACTAATCTACATTGACCCAAAATGGAATTTATAGAATTCTTTATAGTATGGAAGAATGCGGTCTTATTTTATTGGTATTTGACATTGATTTGACAATGCTTGTGTATTTGGCAATAATTACAGCAGGAATCTTCATTTTTCCAATTGGATCAGATTCCAGTATTCCGTATTATCAGATTATTGGAATAGCTCTTATTTGTGGTGGCGGATTTATGGTATATTATAAATCACGAAAAACTCATTGAACGCTTTTGAACTTTGATTGAATTCTAAGCTTATCCACGAGTTTGCTAAATATCTCATTGTGACTTACATCAGTAAAGTTTACAGCTCCCCCCTCTCGTATAATTTGTTTTTCAAACTTTTCCCTAATGGCAAACGTTACAGATGAATAATGAATCCTACCTTTGAGTTTCTCTTGAATTGTACTTTCGGTATCTGGGAAAGTCGCAAAATGAAATGCTATCCCACCTGCCCAGAATATAGTAGGTATTCCACCCGCAGCAGATCTGGCGCTTGCAATTATCTGTGTTATCCATTCATCAAACTTTAACTCTAATACTTCATGGATTACAAGTTCTCTCCAAGGTTCGATTGTTATTTCCAATTCCAAATAAAATCTGCTTTCAGTTTTATTTAAAGAACTAATTTTTTATCAAACTCATAAGAGATCGCACTTGAAATCGACTTATGAAAGATGGATTTAAATACTATGGCTGTTTCTTGGTAGCTAGGTAATTTAGATATGCAAGATTGGAGTCAAGCAGGCGTATACATACCATTGGCGGTTGGTTTGATCCCAGGATTCGTATACTGGTGTATAATCACTGCAATGAAAAAACACAAGTAAATTTCCTATCTTATCTTCTTTTTATATTTAGTATATTTTTACCCAAGTCTTGTACAAGCTTCTAAACTATGTTGTTTAGATTATGATATGTAGTATGTGATTAATTACCGATTGTATTTGTATCATGGATGCGAACTATCTTCATTTCGGTTCTTCTAATAGTAACATTACTCACATCAAATATTATTTGGGCTGAGAACCTTCCTCCAAGCTCAAGTATCCAAGTTCAAGTACTCTCTCCTTATAGTTACAAGGCAGACGACGGAACAACCGTTGTACTAGGCGAAGTCCAGAATAATCTTAACTCTCCTATCAATTCAGTATCCTTGGGTGTGTCCTTTATGGATGCTAATTCTAATACAATAGAGTACAAAACTGCTACAACACTTCTTCAAGTAATTCCGCCAGGGGGAAAAACTCCATTCTCCATTTCCTCGACAAAAGCCGATCCATCCATTGCTCAGGTACAAGTAAAACTTGCAGGATTTGGAGCATCGCAATCAAAATTACAATTATTGAATATTTCTCCTGGCTCTCTTCAAGTATCTGATCAACTTGCTCTTTCTGGGACCATAAAGAACAGTGGAACAGAACAGAGTAACGATACTAAACTATACCTAATTTCATATGATGCATTCCAAAGAGTTGTAGGTGTGGGAATCTCCGATCCAATGAATATAGCTGCCGGTCATGATACAAATTTTAGCATGTTAGCTACGCCAAATTTTCGAGCAACATCCTACATGATTCTTGCCGAATCGGACCAATATCAATCACAATTAACAAATGTATCAGATGTAAAGATCACACTTCCTGCGGCCATAAGTAATATCTTGGTTACCGATCCTCAAGGGAACAAATATTCTTTGATACCGATAAATGCACTAGTCAAAGTGACTAGTGATGTAAGGTTTCTAATCCAAACAACAATTCCTTACACATATTATGTTCAGGTAAAAAAATTTGATGGAACTGTAGAATTCATAGGAAAATATCAAGGAGTATTTCTCGGTCAAGAGGATCAGACCCCTTCAGTTATATGGACACCTCATTCTAGTGGCTCTTATTACATAGAGACATACGTCTGGAATTCTGATAACATACCTCTTTCTGCCGCTGGAACAAGAATTAGCGTAGTACTAGTAAAATGATAAACCCAGCCTGAGATATTTTGTCATATGACTAGATTCAAACTCATTGCACTGGGAGGAACATTTGATATACTTCATAGTGGTCATCTGGAGTTACTTAGAAAAGGATTTTCAATTTCAACAGTTGTGATAATTGGTCTTACAAGTGATGAATTTGCAAAAAGGAAAGGAAAGGTTCTACAAAACAACTATCAACATAGAAAGAAGATTCTGGAAGACACTATCAACAAAAACTATCCTGATTCAAAATATGAAATAAGTATGCTTGATAATGATTTTGGACCTGCAGTTCTAGAAAGTAGAGTCCAAGCCTTGGTAGTAAGTGAAGAGACAGCTTCACAAGGAAAGGAGTTAAACCGATTAAGGATTGAAAGAGGCGTACCTAAGGTAGATGTAATTGTGGTTCCTCTGGTACTTGCCAAGGATGGCAAACGAATATCAAGTACTAGAATTAGAAATTCCGAGATTGACCTTAATGGTAATATACTTTGAATTGACAAACAACTATCCGATCTTTGAGTATTCTCCATAAAACAGTATAACAATGGGTAAAGTATTGAAAGAGATTACTGACAGGATGTTCAACAAGATGTCCACTGAGATTACTAACTTAAGACAGGGATTAGATCCTGAGAATATATCTTTCTGGTATAACAAAGTAATCGAGGAAGCAAAAGAAATGGCGCCTCCTTGGCTAGTAGACAAGATTGGTATAAAACAAGATCCAATTCTCTATCTCAAATTTAATTTAGATATTTCAAAAAGAGCAGTTCGATATTTAATGATGGCAATAGAAAACAATTTGGATGAAATGCCGTATACAACTAGACTGTATTTTTTAAAAGTCCAAGAAATTGTCAGTCAAGAAATGGATAAATCCCTAGTCTAGAATCGATCTTTGGAAATCTCTACAATATTTTTAATAACTTCAGTTTTAGAAATTTTGTTGGTTCCTTCTATTATAGATTGGATAAAATCAGCAAATGATTCTGCCTCGGACTTGTCTTTAAAAAGAACACTGTGAGCAGATTTGTCTTTCAGTGAGATAATTAACTCGTTTTCAATTATCTCCAAAATTCCACTAATGAAAGTCTCATTGTTATCCTTGATGTAAATTAAACTAGCGAGTTTCTGTGCTTCATATTCATCATCACAAGTTATCTTTTTCTTCATTACAATTATTCAAATAGAAATTTGTTTACTTGGTCTTTAGCTTTTTCTCTTCTATTTTTGAAATCCTCTATGAAGGGTTTTGTAGCGTCTTTAAGATTGCACTTGCATTCTCCACACAATAGCTCACCACCTTTACATTTTCTTGCACGATAATCAGATTCTTTCTCAGTATCGAAAAAGTATCTTAGATACCAAAATACTGGACAAATGTTAAAGTTAGCCCCTAATTTTCTCTGAAGATCTACAGTTGGTTGGCCTCCTGTGAAGGTATTTGAGATTTTTTTGTCAATGGCCTCTTCACTATCCGTTGTGAAAATTGCTGTTTCAGGAATAGATGATGACATTTTGCCCTGCATACCAAGACCTGGTAAGAATTTGGAATGAATTTGGGCGGGTTTAGGAAATCCCATTTTTTCTGCAATGTCTCTTGTTACTCTCCAATAGGGGTCCTGGTCTATTGCAGCTGGAATGAGAACAGGAATTGGTCGTCCCTCTATAATGGATGGAAGAAAACATGGTGCAGATTGTATTGGAGGAAACCCTATCATTCCAATATTTGTCGAATTTTGAAATCCAAATACAGCTTTTACGGTGGAAAAAGTAATCCTCTTTGCTATTTCAAGTGCCAAGGGATAAATGCGTTTGATATCTTTTGAATCAATTAGGATCTTGGTCTTTTTAGGATCAAAACCAATTGCGATTATATCCAAAATGTTTTCATTTGTAAATTTGGAAACCTCCTGAAATGATTTATCATCACTATATAGGAATTTTTCATCATCAGTCAATTGAAAGATCAAATTGACATCAAACTTATCCTGGAGATATTTTGTAAAAATCCAAGGTAAAAGATGACCCATGTGGATTTGTCCAGAAGGACCCCTTCCAGTGTAAAGGTAAAATTTGTTTCCCTTTTCATATTCTGACAAAATTTTGTCCAAATCTCTATGGCTAAAAAAGTATCCTAACTTCATCATTGGATGTACTTCTCCAGTTATTTTTTCTATTCGTGCTTGCAATTCTGGAGAAATTTTTTCGGTACCAAATCTGCGCATGAGTTTATCATAATCAACGTCTCCTTCTACGCTCCAAGGAGTTACAGTAAACTCTTCAGATGACATTCATGATTCAGTCAGGTTAAGGTTTAAAAAGTCTTTTTGGCTGTTTTTCTTAATGTCACAAGTTTTACATCCAATCGAGCAGAAGCTCCTCAATTCATTGTTTGAAAAGCAAAACCTGACACCAGAAGAGCTTGCCGAGAGAACACAACTTTCAACAGATCAAGTTAGGCGTGGTATTGAATGGCTTAAATTCAAAAATCTAATTCAAGTTAATGAATCTGAGAAACATTTTGTTTCTTTGGACAAGCGAGGGGTTGAAGCATTTGAAATGAATTTGCCTGAACGACAACTTGTAAGTTATCTTCAATCAAAGTTTGGTTCCTCTTGTTATATCGATGAGGCGAAGAGCCAACTAAAAAGTGAATTTAGTCCTGCCTTAGCAAATGCTAGAAAAAATGGTTGGATAGAAATTTACGAAAATCGAATCTTGCTCAAAGGATATCACGATACTACTCCTGAAGAAAAAATCATAAAATTGATAGCAAGTCGAAGTCCAAATATAATACCGGCAGATGAAATTGAGGACAAGAATGCTCTTGCCACTCTAAAAAAAAGACCTGAATTTCTCACTTTTACCTCTGTAAAATATGTTGTTGTAAATCTTACTGAAGAAGGATTCGAAAGAGCAAAAATTACATCAAGTAGCATTAAAACAGTCGAATCTGGTGACATTGTAGCAATAGATGTTGAAGCATCTGCACCATCTGTTTTTCCTGCAAGAACTCATCCTTTGCAGGATATTATAGATGAAGTGAGAGAAATTTTTGTTAGCCTAGGGTTTACAGAATTAATTGGGAACAGTACTCAATCAAGTTTTTGGAATTTTGATGTCTTATTTATTCCCCAAGATCATCCTGCAAGAGAAATGCAAGATACTTTCTATCTCAAAAATATGGATGCAAAATTAATTGCAAGCAAAGAACAAATCAAAAAGGTCTCATCCGCTCATAAGATAGGATGGAATAAGGATTGGAATATAGACGCGGCAAAAAGAATGGTTCTGAGAACGCATACTACTTGCATCACAATCAAGGCACTTGCAGACCAAAAGTGCGAAGAAGCAAGACTGTTTTCTATTGGTAGAGTATTCAGAAATGAAAAGGTAAGCTACAAACATCTTGTAGAATTTAATCAAGTAGAAGGAGTAGTTGTCGGCAAGAAAGTAACTCTCAGGGACTTGATGGGTTTGCAAATGGAGTTTTACCGCAAGATGGGAATAAAGAAAGCTAAATTCTGGCCAACATTTTTCCCATATACCGAGCCTTCTCTTCAATCCATGATTTTCAATGAACGACTTGGAAAATGGGTAGAACTGTTTGGGATGGGAATTTTCCGACCCGAAGTTACAAAACCACTCGGTATAAGAAACCCAGTTCTTGCGTGGGGGGGTGGAATTGAGAGAATAGCTATGTTAAGGTATGGTGTTGATGATGTTCGCGAATTTTATAACAACAAATTCAGCTGGTTGAGAGGTGTACCAAAATGCCAATAGTAACATTGCACTTTAATAGAGTGAAAAAAATCCTTGGTCGTAAAATCGCGAGGCAAACAATTATTTCGACTTTACCATTCTTGGGTTTGGACATTGAGGAAGAAACTCATGATCATGTAAATGTAGAATATAGTCCTAATAGACCAGACTTTTCTACAGATTATGGAATTGTTACGGGTTTGCAGGGTCTTCTGGGAATAAAAATAGGGATCTCTCAATTAAGAATCAAAGCTGGAAAAAATGCAATCAGGGTGGATGCATCAGTGAGAAAAATTAGACCCTATATTGTTGCAATTGAGGCACGAAATGGAAATCTGGATAATGAGACTATAAAACAGATAATCACGATGCAAGAGGATCTTCACAACGGAATTGGTAGAAAAAGAAAAAAAATTTCCATAGGAATTCATGATTTAGACAAAGTCAAATTCCCGCTTGCATACAAAACTATCGATAGGACTCATAGGTTTATTCCATTGAATTCGCAAGATGAAATGTCGATTTCTGAAATACTTGGTAACACTGAGATTGGACTAAAATACAAACACTTGATTGAAGAACAGAAATTGGTTCCAGTCATAGTTGATTCAGTAGGTAATACTCTTTCGATTCCTCCGATTGTAAATTCAAAGTTAACAGAAATAAGTCCAAAAAGCAAGAATCTTCTGGTAGAAGTTACTGCTACAGACAAATCTACTGCAGAGGACACACTTGCAGTGATAGCCTTTGCTTTACAGAATGCCAGATTCAAAATAAATTCTGTCCGTATATCTGGCGCTGGTAATTCTACCCCCACTTTGGCTACCAAGAATATGATATTAGATCCTCTACTTGTAAATAAAACACTTGGGCTTGACATTTCAACATCGACGATGGTAAACGCTTTGAAAAAATGTAGACTTGATGCAAGATCTAAAGGTAATAAAATCTTATGTTCTATTCCTAGGTATAGAACAGATATCCTTAGTCCCATCGATCTAGTGGAAGAAGTAGCTTTGGGATATGGAATTCAAAACCTTGAACCCACAATACCGCTTTTCAAGTCTGCAGGTCAAAAAGATAAAATTACTATATCGAAGGAGGCGGTAAGATCCACCATGATAGGTCTTGGGTATTCTGAAATAATGAATTTTGGATTAGTAGGAAAACAAACACAATATGATCTAACTAAGAGAAATTCATCAGATATCATATCGGTTGTTGATTCAAAAAGTCAGGAACACCAAATTTTACGTGATGGACTTTTACCTGGATTAATTGATGTATTGTCTAGAAATATTCATGAATCATACCCTCAGAAAATCTTTGAGATTGGTTCTACATTTCAAAAGGATAACCCCATTGATGAGAAAATCCATTTGGCTTGCCTAACTGCCCACAATGTTGCTAGTTACACCGAAATCAAATCAATTCTACAATCTTTTCTAAAATCTGGATTCAATATTTCGTGCAAGACTGAAAATGCCCAAAATCCAATATTCTTTCAAGGTTATACCGCAAACGTCTTAGTTGGAGGTAAGAAAGTGGGAGTTATAGGAGAGATTGATAAAGAAGTTCTTGAAAACTTTAGGTTAAGAACACATGTCGCTGGATTTGAAATACAACTCACTGGATTAATATTTAACTAGAAATCTAATAAATCGCCCCAAATGCACGCAGACGGACTGGAATGATAAAAGATGAACTTTGGTCCACCCAGCCGTGCGACAGGGCGCCCCGGTAAAAGAACAAGATGAGGATTAAGGCTAAAAATACCGATGACTCTATGTGGGTCAGACCCGGGGAACATTTTATCATTTTTTGAGATTCTTACTAGTTAGAATAATCCTCGAACTGTAATTTTCTACTCTTTCTCATAAAAGGGATAATCTGAAATTTACACGTGAGTGACAGATCTATTGATATATTTGCATTGTATAGGGGTTATATGGCAACCGCATATGTGCTAATAAATTGTGAACTTGGCTCTGAGGAATCTATAATTTCTCAACTGAAAGCAATCAGTGGAGTCAAAGAAGTTCATGGTACCTTCGGGGCCTACGATATTTTGGCAAAAATTGAATCTCCAACAGTTGAAGCCCTTAGAGAGATTATTACTTGGAAAATACGAAAAATAGAAAAAATTAGATCAACTCTAACTCTTATGGGCATAGAAGGTCAAAGTTAACTCTCTGTGGTTTAAATTTTACCCAACATTTTTCAAAATGAATCATAGAGATTTCTTTTTAATTTTTGATCCAAAGACCTTTTAATTATCTTTTTTTACTTCAGCATGTGCTTCTTCACTTCATATTTCTTGTTAAGGAGCAAGAACTGGAGGAAAGAAGATGGGAATTTGAATATGTTACAAAGATGGCCAAATTCTACAAAAATTGGATTGAAAGGACATTTTCTCAAAATGTTGACATTCAAGCAGACGAGATGATCACAAAATCTGGAAGGAGATTTGGAATTATTGATATTCCTACAATCCTTGAAGATCACAGAAGCAGAGGAGAAGATATTTTTCATTTTTATCTCACATATTTCCGACCGCTTTGGACAGATTGCACTTGTGAGGGATATTTTGCAGATAATTTTGGCATGATAAGGTGGGAAAAAAGTCCAAAAAAAGATGACATCAATTTTCTGATGGAAAAAAACTGTTCAAAGGTTTCTCATGAACTTGCTCATGAATTTCTACGTCTATCTGGATACAAAAATTACAAGGAAATAGTTCACGAAATATGGGATAAACATCTTTTCGCATCCTTGTCTTATGAGTATTATGATGTAAATTACAAGAGAACAGACAAAGATCCTATTTTTGCAACAATAGATACATCCAGTCTGCGAACGTAGAAAACAGCTACTTAATCAGCTTCATGGCAGAATGAATTAATTCTTGAATTTCAATATCAGGTACATCAAAGGGTCTGATAATCACTCGGAAATCGATCAATTTTTCTAAAAGACTATAAGTAAGTGACTTCGAGTTTTTTTATGCCTGAATTTACTTGTCCAGACTGTGGCACAAAACTATTTCATGAAAACGAGACAACTCTTACTGTAGAAAAACAAGTACACACTAAATTCTGTCCTGCAAAAAGGAAGCATTAACACTTTGTAACTGAATAAATTCTATTTTCAAAACTTGCTGTCTTGAATTCTATTTTGTTTTGCGGATCCTTTTTTCTGGTATTGCTAAGTTTCTCTAATGTAACGAGTGCCTCCCCATCAAATCCAACAGAAGAACCAAAGACACCTTCAGAAAGTTGGTTTCCATGCTCTCCTTTTTTGATGTCATCTACTATTTCATAGAATTTTACTGCCTCTCTTTTTGATATAGGTCCTCCAGCAGACTTGTTAAAGCCAACTGCCACGTACATGCCATTATTCTTCACAGCAATAGGTATTTTGTGAACCTTGCCAGACGAACCTGGAATTTTTTCATTCAATAAAATCTCACACTTGTGGAACATGCTTGAAATATAAGCAAAAAATCGGTAATTGGCATAAATGCCATCAGAATCTTCATGACAATCAACAAAAACTTTGTGAAGAAGTTCAAGAGCAGAATCGTTCATACTTTGCAGACGTTCTTCAATTCTGCCTTTCCTTACTAGATCTGATTTGCAATCTGTGGCTATCCTTTCTAAGATGAAAGGTGGTAAATTATAGTTCTTCAATGTAGAAACATACGTTCCAGTTTTAGAGGCACCAAAAGTCGGAAAATTACCTCTGCTCAATTCAATTCATCTCCATTATTTTTAAAATAATTATTGCCAAACCCCACATCTTCCTCAATTATCTATGGTTTGCTTTTTCCTTATAACTGTTCTCTAAGTAGTCGATCGAAATGGTGGGGCCGACCGGAGTTGAACCGGTGACACACGGGTCACTACAGCTCCAAACTGTACATCATCCTTTACGTCAGTGAAGCTTGTTGAACCACTGGAGCCCTTAGCGGTGATCATGTGATATGTCCTGTCGCCATGCCTGGCTAGGCTACGACCCCACATAATTGTCATAAATTCACTGGAATTTTAATTTACTTAGATTCTGAAGATTTATTGATAGCATGTAGAGTATTTTTGGTGTTGGATGGATTAAGGCGAAAGATAAGATGTGATTATTATTTCATATGTATTGACTTTTTAAAAATCCAAAATAGGTTAAACTTAGGAAGTGGCGTGTTTTAGTTCGTCCATTGATAGTTCTTTTGGGGGCAATTCCTGTTCTGGCGGCTTTATTTATAGTGGTTCCAACACTTCTTAGACCTGAAATTCCAAGTGTTGCAGTAAATCCAGAAGATGTTATATCCATTGAGTACAGTAAACAGCATCTAAAGAAAATATCATTCGGTCTTACCCAAACCATTGGAGCAGATACATCCGAAGTTCTTTCAATTACAAATGATGGTAGCGCTACTTACGGCTTGACAAAGAATGGATATTCTGAACCAGATAAGAAATACCAACTCTCTACCGATGAAATGAGGAAACTAGTGGCATTGATTAAGGAGACCGGATTTATTGATATTCCACAAGAGTCTTTTCCCGTGAAAAGTGATCTGAATGAATACGAAAAGTTCGGATTACATGTAACACTTAATGATAAATCTACTAGTCTACAATGGGTAAATCAAAATGATAGCCAAGAATTCATCCCGCCCATAATATATCAAGTTCAAAACAGAATGGATGAGATAATATCAGAGATAATAAAATAAATAGCGTTCACAGAGATCATAATCAATGATTCCTCTTTCAGGAGATTTGAATGAAAGTAAAGGCATAGTCAAAGAAAGTATAGGATCTTTTAGTACGAAGCGCGGAACATCTACGTTAAAGCGTGGCTTTGCTCATATGCTTAAAAATGGGGTAGTAATGGATGTCACTTCAGTTGAGCAAGCTCAGATTGCAGAAGATGCAGGAGCTGTTGCTGTTATGGTATTAGACAAGTTGCCATCAGATGTTAGAAAAGCTGGTGGAGTTGCACGAACCGCGAGCATTAGAATTATTCAAGAAATAATGGATTCTGTGAGCATTCCTGTCATGGCAAAATGCAGAATAGGTCATGTGTATGAAGCAAAGATGCTGCAAGAAACAAATGTTGACATGATTGACGAATCAGAAGTTCTTACACCAGTTGATGAGCTACATCACATATGGAAATGGGATTTTACAACTCCTTTTGTAAACGGTGCAAGGAATCTTGGTGAGGCACTTAGAAGAGTAGAGGAAGGAGCTGCAATGATAAGAACAAAGGGTGAACCAGGTACGGGTAATGTTGCAGAGGCTGTTATCCACATTAAGAATGTTAACAATGAATTGAGGCGCATAAAATCAATTTATGACTCTGGAAACGAACAAGAACTGATCAGTGTTTCACGAGAGCTTAAGGTTTCTTATTCTATTATTGCAGAGACAGCAAGATTGGGTAGATTGCCAGTTGTAAATTTTGCCGCAGGTGGAATATCAACCCCGGTTGATGCTGCATATTTAATGACACTTGGTTGTGATGGTATTTTCGTAGGATCAGGAATATTCAAATCTGATGACGCAAAAGAAAGAGCACAAGCTATAGTTTTGGCAACCACCTTCTGGGAAGATCCAGAAAAAGTAAAAGACGCACAAAAAATGATAGATGAGAAACATTCGATGCTGGGATTAGACACTAAGAATCTTGAGCTTAAAATGCAAGAACGAGGCAGTAGCGCATGAATGGAATAAACATTGGTGTATTGGCAGTTCAAGGAGATGTTTCAGAAAATGTGATGGCGGCGAAAATGACCATGAAGGAACTTGGTGTGCAAGGAGAGGTAACCGAGGTGAAGACACCTGAACAGATTGAAGAACTTGACGGACTTATCATTCCAGGCGGCGAAAGTACAGTTATTGGAATGCTATCATTAGTTAATGGTTCATTGAAGAATATTAAGGAAAAAATTTCCAAGGGCATGCCAGTCCTTGGTATCTGCGCAGGAATGATCCTACTCTCAAAGAAAGCAAAAGACAGGGTTATAGGCGAAATGGATCAACCTTTGCTTGATTTTCTAGACGTAAAAATAGAAAGAAATGCATTTGGGAGACAGGTCGATTCGTTTGAAACTGATATCTCGCTAGATGAAATAGGGATTCCGAAGTTTCACGGAGTATTCATTCGTGCACCTTCCATATTTGAAGCCGGAAAAGATGTGAAGGTTTTAGCAAAATTCAATGAAAAGATAGTTGCCGTCAAGCAGGGAAATATTCTGGGTACCTCATTTCATCCAGAATTGACAAAAGATCTTTCTCTGCACAAGTACTTTATGAGCATGATAAAGAAGAAAAATTGAATGTTGAGATCTCCTAATTGAAATACAATTTATATTAAATTCAGATAAATATTATCAGTGTTATTGTAATGGAAATAGAAACAACCCCAGATTTAGTTTCAAAAGTTTATTCGAAAATCACAGAAAATATTGCAAAATATAGGCAAATAGTCAACAGGCCTCTCACTTTAACCGAGAAGATTCTTGTTGGTCATTTTGATAATATAGAAAGTGGAAAGAATCTGGAAGCTGGTAAAAGCTATGTTTTTCTTAGACCAGACAGGGTTGCATTACAAGACGTAACAGGACAAATGGTCATTCTACAATTCATGCAATCTGGTCTTAAGCGAACTACGATTCCTACAACGGTTCACTGTGATCATTTGATTCAAGCCAGAGTTGGTGGTGAAATTGATACAAAAGTTGCTCTTGATGAAAATAGTGAGGTGTACAATTTTCTTGAATCGTCATCAAAAAAATACGGAATTGGATTTTGGAAACCTGGTGCAGGAATAATTCATCAAGTAGTACTTGAAAACTATGCCTTTCCGGGAGGACTAATGATTGGAACTGATTCACATACTCCAAATGCAGGTGGTCTAGGAATGCTTGCGGTGGGAGTGGGAGGGCTAGACGCAGCAGAAGTAATGGCAGGATTTCCCTGGGAATTACTATATCCTAAAAAAATCGGTGTTTACCTTAAAGGAGAACTTCATGGTTGGACTGCTCCAAAAGACATTATTCTTTATGTTGCAATGAAATTGACAGTTTCTGGTGGAACGAACGCAATCA
>CAZIHN010000022.1:0-23368 GCA_964538845.1 uncultured Nitrosopumilaceae archaeon
TTGAATCACTTTCCGGTTTTTGGTAAGTATCCTGGGACGGATATACATGCCGGATAGTTTTCAAACATGATTCCAAGTCAGGTAGGTTTATAGGATCATAGAAATAATTCATTCGAACCTTAGTCAAATTATTTTTGGATATTCCTACTCCTTCTAAGACATGAATAGGTTTGCTATCAACAGAGTGAACCCATCCAAGGGATCTTACCTTTTCTACCATCTCCTCGAAGTGACCAGCATCATTAGTAGCAATTCTTAGAATAAAGTCATAATTCTGACCCTCTCCTTGGACAAGGTCAATTGTTGTTGTAATACCAAACTCTCTACTAATCTCTGCAAGGTTACTATACATTTCAGAATATGGAATAACTCTTCGTTCAAAAAGAGGATTCTGTGTTTTTATAAAAGTGTACCACTGATTATCAAATACCTTACTTGGGTCTACAAGAATCCATTTTATTTTGTCATCTCTTTTGCTGTCTTCAGAACTATTATGCTCGAGTAGAACTCCTTTTTTAATTAATTCCTCAATTCTATTCTTCACATTTTCACGTGATAACACATAACCATATTTTTCCAATTCTTTATTGGCAGTATCAGGACTCGCGCCCTTCTGAAGGGTGTGGAGTATAAGTACATCTAAAGGACTTAACCCATTTTTTGTCAAATTCTTCATAGGCGAAATTCCTTCGTGGGTATCTGTTCCTCTACCGACCATAATAACTGGCTCTCATACTATTATTAAAAACATTTACTACAATTTTGTCGCAAAATTGTTGAAACATGGATCAATATACCATAGTGTTCTGAAATCGAGAGAGAAAAATCTCCTCATTCTTGCTGCAAAATGAGTTCGAATTGATTTATAATTTCTCATGGAAGTAATCCTATGACAGCAATACCGCCAATTGAGAAAACGGAAATGGCAAAATGCAGTAAATGTGTTCGTGAGTGTGTTCGACTATGTGCAAGATGTGGAAATAGCTTTTGTACCAAACATCTATTGTCGCATTCTGAAAAATGTAGTGGATACAAGACAGTAATCCGCTCACTATTACATGACAACCTTGTGGAAATAACAAAACAAGTTGTGGAGGGAATGCTTCGAGCGATATGATTTCTTCCAAATCCCCTGACGAGTCCGTGAGATTCGGACGAAACAATGTCTTCATTGTAGGGAGAATAACCCGGAGGTGAAATGTGGAGAATGACACAAGATCAAATATTTGTTAAAAAACAGATATCGAATAACAAGAAGAATACAACTAAACTGCAGATAATTACTTTTGCAAGTCTTGGATCTATTCTATTTGCTGTAAGTGGATTAGGACTTGCTTGGGCCGATGCAGGACAGAATGTCACTGGCGATATTGTGATAAAAGCAACCCCCGCAATAAAGAACGATCCCGGCATGATGAAAGTACTTTACAATATTGAACTATTCAAACAAAGATATGCTGCAATGCAACAAAGACAACAAGTGCAGGATCAACAACAGCAATTCATCGAGCAACAAAGGAAAATTGCTAATGCTTATTTACAGAGCGACTTGGCAGGCATAAACCTTAGCGACGAAAACAATCCAAGGATTGCATATGCAAACTTTGTGAGTACAGTCGATAATGCTTCGCAAAGCTTGTTCTGGGGTCAGTTTACATATATGCAGGACAAGGTCCTTAAGGCAAGATTAGCAATGAATGCAGTGATTCAAAACGGTGGAAATGCACTACAGGCAATGCAAGCGTACAACAATGCTGCTTCTATAGAAAAGACTGAGATGGTTAGTGTTAACAAGGATTTGAATGTAAAATATCACCTTGCTAATCCCGTTACTCAGGATCTGTTCAACAAATACGGAGACTTCATCAAATACAACGCATCCTAAACCCCACTTTTTTGTCTTATTTATTTTTGGTCTTATCCATGAGACATATCATCTAACCAAATTTTTCTTAATGTTTTATTTCCTCCTTTTACAAGAATAACTGGATTCTGATTATCCAAACCTTCCGGAATTCTTGCATTTGATATACTTCCCTCATAGATGTGCCTTGGTTTACTTAGGTTTGTATCGGTCCAGCTGCAGGTTTCTTTGTCACACAGAATAACACAGTCTTCAATTGTTTCACCGCTATTTCTGATTCTAATAATTGGAATTCCCTTATCTGAGAACTTCTCTAAGGTGAAGTTATACTCTTTAGCTATTTTCCTTGCTATCTTTGTCCTTACGAACCATGTGATGATGCTTACTACACCTACTGCAATGACAGTAGTTACAACACCGGTAAGTACCTGAGTATAAGGCAATGGAGAGCCGGACGTGGTTGGAACATTCCCTGGAGGTTGACTAGAGTTAGATTGTGAGGAGGATGGAGGATTGTTAGATTCCTGTATGGTATGAAGTTTTTCATACCTTAGAAGCCCTTGAAGATCATTATTGATAGTACCATCAGTTTGTCCAACATTTGAAAGAATCGTACGCGGATCCTTGATTAGCACGAGTTGGTCGTAATCACTCTTACTCAATATTGTTCCTGACAAGACTGTACCGTCTGGCGTAGTTAAATCAAATTTAACATTGTTTGATTGCGAAGGTGGAGGTGTAATCGAAGATGATGGCTGAGATGATGAGTTTGATTGGGGCGGATTTGGATTTTGTGATGGCGGACTAGAAATAAGCGTTGTTGCAGAGGCTTCATTTGAAGGATTACTTACCGTACTACTTGAATAAACCGCCGATACTCTGTATGTGTATGTATTTCCAGGATTCAATCCTGAAATGTAATACCGTGTAGTGGTATTCCCAGTATTATCATCTATTGTTTCATATTCCCCAGAAGTATTTTTTGATTCAATTTTGTATCCAATTAGAACCTGACCGTAACCTTCCAGAGGTGGAAGCCAGGACAGATTAATTTGAGTCGAAGATACCGCCTTTGCAATCAAAGGAGCAGGAACAGGATCCGAGCTGAGGTGATTATTCTGATATGATAACAATCCGACAAGATTATTGTTTATCGCTTCGACGGTGGGGACTGCTTCAATTATTATGCTCCGAGCATCTTTTTTGAATTGCAGTTGCAAATAATCACTTTGACTTATAATTACATTGCTCAAGACTGTTCCATCAGAAGGAACAAAATTAAATTTTACATTTGTTATCGGTGAAGAAAGAGGCGGAGTTGGTGGAGGACTAGAAGAAGGATTGGGAGTAGCAGATGCAGGATTTGATGGTTCGGTGGTTTGAAAATCGGAATAAACTGCAGACACTCTAAACGTGTATGTAACTCCCGTTTGAAGGCCGGTCAGAGAATATGTTGTAATTGTATTGACAGTGTCATCAACAATAGGATAGAAGGCCCCAGTACTGAGCCGTTGTTCAATTTTGTATCCTACTATTGTCTTTCCATAATTTTGAGACGGTGCCAACCAGGACAAATTAATTTGGTTTGGAGAAACTGCAGTAGCTATAAGTTGAGTTGGAGTGGTGGTTAGTACCGGCGTTTTTGCATCTGCTGTGGGGTAAAATGAACAAAAAGCCCCTATCAGTATAAAAGTAAATGCCAAACTGAGAAAGTTTTTGCCTATTAACATCATGTATCCTATCGAGTTTTAATTAAAGGAGTCATTTATTCTTAAGAATATCGCATGAATCACCCATCTTTTGAATAAATTTAAAAGATCTGCTAGATTACGCTTTATGATGTGATCGCACATTTTCAAAAGTATTCCTAGTTATTATTTTATTAAAAATCAATAATTATTGTTAAGCTAATTGTGTATGTTCCTAAAAATTTCTAAATCTTACAATAATTTATTGTAAAGACAATAGGATCAAAAGATGAGATTTAGTTTTGGGCAACATTTGCTTAGATATAGTTTGAGATGAAAAAATAATATTGAAAAATTTCTTGTACTGAAAATTAGAATTGTAGCAAGATTATTGCTACTACTACTTCAGGGTGATTATAGATTTTGGTGGATGGTTCGAGTGTACCACTGTTATGTGGACAACGGCGGCGTCCTTACCAAATCCATTACTTACTGTCAATGTGAATGTGAGGTGTTTCACTTCACCTATAGCTACATCTGGAGCAGTAAAGTCTGGTGTTGGCGAGTGGATATTAGTCAATGTTACTGGTTCTCCCTCGATTTGAGTCCATGTGAAAGTCAAGTATCCACCAGTACTCTTGGTACCATCTAACGATACAAGTGATCCTGATTCAACAGTTTGATCAGGACCTGCATCTGCATGTGGTGGTGCTCCTGGCTCTGGTGGTGCAGCATAAACATATTGTTCACAATTTCCAACTATGGTATCATTTTCTTTTACAGTCAAAACAAATGCATATTCATTTCCACCTGATCCCCGTGGTAATTGAATTGATGGAGAAGCGTCTGTCGATGATGATAATGGTACTGGTGCACCAGAAATTTGAGTCCACTGGTAAGTAAGTGGTAGGTTATCTGGATTGTCTATAGTTTCGTTTAATCTTAATGTGCCACCCTCATGTCCTCTAATAATAGATCCACAAGTTAATGTTGGAAGATGATAAGCTGATGCGCTTATTACATGAACTATAACACTATCTGACCCAGTTCCTCCATTTCCATCATCAGCTGTAATTGTAAATTGTAAATCTTTATGATCAGCAGAACCTAGTGCAGGAGCTGTAAATGTTGTCACTAGAGCAGTAGAGGTACTCAAAGTCACCTTATCGCCAGAATTCTGAGCCCATAGGAAAGTCATTGTATCATTATCGGGGTCAGTAGCAGTAGCGGTTAATGTTACAGGAGACATTTCCATTACAGTCAACTCATGTTGAGTTGTGACAACTGGCGGATGATTAACGTGTATTACATGTAGAGTAAAAGAAGAGATATCTGAGGCCCCATGAGGGTCTACAACTGTGAGCGCAAACTTTAGATCTTTTGTCTGATGCGGAGGAACTGCAGGAGTAGTAAAGGTAACATCAACATCAGAAGTTGATGAAAGTGTTACAGGTTCACCATCAACTTGTTCCCAATAATACAAAATTGGTTCACTATCTGGATCATAGGACTTTTCACCGGAAAGAGTGATTTGACTTTGTTCATTAACAATAGCTTCCGTGGCATTGACTGTTGAAGTAGAAACAGGTTGGGCAAACGCGGAAACTGAAGAAAGGATCACTGAAAATACACCAATAGCCAGTAACGCAAAAACCGTCTTGTAATTCAACTTGTGTGTTCTAAATTTTCGAATATTAAAAACCTTTCTGTCAAATGAGGTATCATTTAGGATCGCCAAGAAGATTGTTAGCGAATATTATCTCAGATCAGATTGGAGTGTAAATTTTCAAAAAAACATAGCCATGTAGTTCTTCCCAATTTAATCAATAAATCAAAAGAAGTTAACTTCGCTGAAACCGAAAAATCGAGGTATTACCGACGGAATATTTTTAGCTAAGTCATAACAGCGACTTGTTATCTGAACATGACGATAGGACGAATTAATTCTTCCACATTTTTTGCCAAGTTTCGGCAAATTTCTGCATCATTTCTCCATATGCCTTTAGTTGCTCCATTCCAGGCTGATTCATAACGTTCTGCCAGTTCTCACCAAATTGTTTGAAGCTGTATATTCCAGCATCCGCCATGGATTTTTGCCAATTTTGTGCAAACAGATTCATTGTCTTGTCACTTGATTCTTTTGTTGCCTTTGTCATAACATCATTATAACTTGATTGAACTTCTGCGGCTGCCTTTTGAAGAGAATCAAATGCTTGAATCCACCCCTTGAGAGATTTGTTATATTCAATCCATAGTTTATCCCAATCATTAGAACTGCTCTCTTTTGACATGTCTATGTATAGACATATACCTTGATAAGACTATTGTTTGGAACCATTATATCACAATCTCAATAAAGATAAAGAAAATATCATTGAAGACCAATGAATAGGTTTTGAATTTCCTGACATGTGCCTTCTTTAGAAAGAATTTTTTTCAGACATAATAAACCTCGATAAATGCTTTTTTAATTTTTTAATTTTGTCCTCCAAACGCAAATGCCACTTTTTATTCTTGATTTATTTTTGAAGTTTTTTTGCTTTTCTAAAATCAAACATCCCAAGTAAAATTCCTACTAAGAAAGCGATTATACCACCCACTACGAAACTAATTGCTATCCATACAGAATTACAATTTATGCCATAGGACGAATCACAATTTTTGCTCAAGAATGGATCTTCCCCTATAATAGCATCAACTCTAACAGTTGATGGTCCAAGATTTGAAACTTTAATGGAATAATTTCCTCCTTGATTATTTTTTTCAATAATATGATATAGAAAGCCATTATTACTTTCTTTTTCAAAAGTCATTCCATTTGGTTCTATTCCATCCAATTTAATGGAATTAGATATTGGATTTGTGTGGATGATAAGAACATTATGATCTTTGAGCTGATCAGTTGATATTGTGGAATTAATAGACATGTCAGATAAGATTTTGTTTTCAGTCAATAATGTAAATTTCGATTTCAGAATTGGTTCTACTGATTGATATGCATTATCAAACAGATTTGCTCCAATCAATACTATTATCAATCCAGCTATAGCTATCATTGGACCACGCAGAAGGAATAATTTTGCCAATCTGTTTCAAACTTCTCATATTACCTAATAAGAAACTTCCACATACCAGAACGCAAACTTGTGAAAAGAGCTATACTTTTTGTTTTTTGATGGAAAGATAAAGATGCGATAATGTTTCAGATGTTGGATGAATCTTCTCAAGCATCATACGTTTTACCCCAAATCCTTCAAGAACGTCATATATCTCATCTACAGAGATGTTTTCATCTGTGCTTGACATCATTTTTACTTTTAATTTTCGCATAATATTATAGTGTGTTAGACTTTTCAAAGCATGGACTCAAAGATGCTTTGCTCTATTTGCGCAGCCACAAATTGATAATGTTGAACAATCCAAGTCAATTTTTTAAAACATAATATTAAGCACGATAGATCTTGCAAATACAAGGTTCTTAGATCCGAGATTTTTTGATAATTGAATAGATCTAATTATTTTAATTTACAATTTCTAAGAATAAGTCTAGATTATAATAGTAATTAAGGCCCAAAAAATAGAGGAGTCTATCTTTACATAAACAAAAACAGTTTACACATTAATAATTAATTTTGATATTTAACAAATATCTCAATGTTTATCACTACCTAAACCTAGTAGAGGAACATATCACTTGAGAAATATAATCATTATTTGGGTCATTGTCATTTGTCTTCTCCTTCCTCAAAATGTATTTTCAATAACTTCATCCCAAGGAATTACTATCGCAGACAATTTTCCATCGCTTGTGCATTTCAACAAGAAACTTTTCACATGGACAGATGCGGTAAATATTACCGTTTACGCCCCAGACTTTAATTCCGATCCAAATGCGATAGACGAGATAGGAGTGACTTCCGATGACAAGGTTACGATTTCTACAACCGGCCACAGCATCCCATATAGATTAGTTGAGACTGGAACTGACACAGGGATTTTTGGTGGATATATCACTCTTACAGGTGACCCAACTCAAAAAGGCTCTACAGGAGTAGATGGTCGCGGAACAAATCCCCAAGGAATTGAATCAAATTGCAATCCCATTTGTGGTCCAACTGACGGTTTTCTTCCTAGCACAGGAAATGATGGAGTTACAGTATCTTTTGAGTATTCACGAGATCAAACAGTTACTGGTTCTGCTCTGATTCAATGGAATATCGGTAAAATCACCTGGCTTCAGCCCAACTATGCTTTAGATGGTCAGGGAGTAGTGCAAATAACTGATCCAGATATGAATCTTAATCCTAAAGTAGTTGACAGTTTTGACACTAATGTTTCGTCGGGATCTGATTCAAGCGGGATCAAGCTCAAAATGGTTGAAACTGGTGATTCTACAGGTATCTTTGAAGGAACAGTATTCTTTTCCAATGATTTAGCATCCTCGGGAAGCAGGTTACATGTTTCTAATGGAGATGTTGTATCTGCAGAATATGTCGATAGAACGCTTCCAACACCCCATTCACCTTCAGATCAATTACGTATAACTGCAACAACATCAATAGGGTCAACAATTCCTCCGCTTGGACAGGTCTTAGCAAGAGATGCAAGAATTTTAGATTCGATGAATTTACCTGTGACCAAAGTAATGACCAATCATCAAATTCAAATTGTTTCGGATTTAACAAACCAACAAGATATCAATCAACCCTTTGCTTACCTTGTACAAGTACAAGATAATAATGGAATAACCCTTTCTTTGACTTGGGTATCCGGGTCTATGTCACCAAAGCAAACCCTTAACCTAAGCCAGTCTTGGATTCCAAAAAATAATGGAACTTATACAGCTCAAATCTTTGTCTGGGAGAGTTTAACAAATCCAAATGCACTTTCTCCCCCATTATCACTACCCATAAATGTCAGTTGATTCACTTTCTTACAACGTATCTAACTATTACAAATTTCGAGGATGAATTTTTCATTCCTTTAAAGGAAGTAAGTTAAATCAGTTCATGAGGAAAGAATCCCTAAAAATCAGAAATGGAAGCATCAAGGGCTGTTTTATGAATAGAATAGATTGTAATTCCTTTATCAGACATGCAGATGGTTTTAAAGTTCCGAATAGTATTATATTCCAATGTCAGAGCTAGATTGCCTAGTTGCTAAATCACTGGAATCAATAATTGAGGATAATCTTAGTAGTCAAACTCTAAGCAGAATCCAAAACAGACTTACTGAAAGACATGGTATGAGTCTAAAACAGGCAATTGAGAATTTCTCTGTACTTGATAGCGTTTTACGAGAATTTTTTGGTGGAGGTGCTGAGGGCTTAGAACGAAAATTCATAAAATCTGTAATTACTTTGGAAAAATCGATAGAAGCAGAAAGAGAAATGGTGACTGTAGAAGACAAAGAACTATCTTCTAGAATTTTGAGATCCCTCGGTGATAATGAAAAATGTGCGATTCTTGATTCGGTAAAATCTGAAGCAAGAACTGTTCGGGAAATCATTGAATTGTGTAATATTTCCCAAAATGTCGGATACTTGAAAATTAGTGCTTTAATAGAAGATGGTCTATTGACTGCCGACAATAACACAGATACTACAGACGCGGCATCAAAAAAATACAAGGCGTTGTTCGAGAACATCAATGTAATGTTTGACAAGAATGAAATAAGCGTCAAAATTCAGATGTCTGAACAGCATCTAAGAAATAGTGCTGTCGTCCAGGTCATAAGGGAGAGACGATAATAATGTCAACACCTTCTATGGATACAATAAGGAAGGCGCTTGTTAGTGTAACACTAGAACAATCTTTGGTCGAGGTTGGTGGAAGTAAATTGTTAAACGAAGTGTTTAGGACATTATATGAAAAATCTCAGTGTTACTTACCCGACTGTTATGAACATCCCGAACATCTAAAGAGCCTTGCAATGGAAATTGACGCTGGTATTTATGCAATGTTTGTACATTCTGTTCAGGAAAAACTAGCGGAATTCTCCTATCAAAAACCAATTGAAGAATTTTTGCTAACTATTAGCGGAATGAAATTGGAAGCCCATACTTAGGGACATATTCAGCATCCTGTCAAAATTAGGATTAATATAATTTCTAAAAATCGAATACAAGATAAACATCTGTAACAAGAATCGTCAATAGTTAAATAGCAAATAACCAGCACCTTTACTGTTGAATGATAAAGTTGCGCAAGAGATCGTAAAAAGGATTCGTGGTATTAGCCAATATGTAAGATTTGCAGGAGTAATTGATAGGAAAGGGAAGATAATCGCATATGAAAGAAGACCTGGGCATGAGCCATTGCTTAATACAAAAAATACATCAGACCAATTTTCTCATCTAGCACTCATTACCGATATGTCATTACAGTTTAACAAACAGCTAGGAAATGTCCAATTTATGTGGGAGGAGCGAGATAAAGTTCAAACTATCTCATTCTCAATTGGCAGAAATACTGTGTGGGTTTCTATTGACAAGAAAGTAATTCGTTCTGAGGTCCTCAGAATAATAGACAGCTGTCTTCCAATTGTCAAACAATTCTCAGATTAAATTTCAAATTGTAAATTACTAATAGAAGATTAACTACAAAATTATTTCTATTTTTGGTATTTGTTGAAATATCGTGGTGAGAATCTTAGGTTCTTAATAATCCTGAAAAATAAATAGTGGACCATTCAAGTAAGTCGTGAATAAAATATATCTATTTATAGGATTAGCGGTTTGTTTGATTTTTTCTCCTACAGATCTGGTTTATGCTTCTAATTATAATACCTCTTTATTTTCAAATGCTTTGAAACAGTCAAGCGCCAACTCTTACAATGATGTCGCAAATAATTTTTCTATTGAGCCTCCTATGAATTGGATTGTTCTAAATAACGTACCATCTGAAATATCAAAAAATGCACTTGTAGTATTTTCAAATAATAACAAGAATAATCTAGCAACCTTTGCAATCTTCCACAGGACAATTTCTTCAGATATAATAAATGCAATAAACAAGTATTCTGATAATGATGTCCTTTATTCGATATCAAAAGAATTGTCAGTAAATGAAACCGACTCCAAAACAATCGTATTGAAGGGAGCAATTGACAGATATGAAGACGGTATACGAATTGCAATGATTACAACAACGATTTACAAAACCGATAATTCTACTTCAGGTAGCGAAAGCATCATATATTTTTTAAACACGGGGAATCAATACACTCTGGTTCTAACTAGCAATCCAGACGCTTTTGAGGAAAATTCAAAACTGTTTGAGACTTCAGCAAACTCATTTACGGTTAATCAAACGAGTTTGAAAAATGAATACCCATCGATTCCGATGTGGGTAAAAAATAATGCAAAGTTCTGGTATGAAGGTGCCATAGATAATAATGAATTCGCCAAAGGAATACAGTACTTTATAGACAATGGAATAATCGTTATCCATCAAGGGCAGTCAGGTCCCCATAAATTATCAAATATTCCTTCATGGTTAAAAAATAATGCAAAGTTCTGGTCTGATGAGGAGATCTCAGATAATGAATTCATAGATGGATTACAATATTTGATAGACCAAAGAATAGTTGATTTCTGAAGGATATTTTCATTCATGTTTGACTATGATTAGTGATAGCACATAAGTTGAGTATCCTTTTTTGATTGTCATAGTATACAATACTTTACTGCATAGTTATTATGTGGCAAGAAATTAACAAAAGTCATGTCAGCAGACAGACAAATGTATCCTGCCGTTTGCGCAGATTGTAAGAAAGAAACTCAGGTACCCTTTAAGCCAACTGAAGGAAAACCAGTGTACTGCAGAGAATGTTTACCAAAACATCGTCCAGCACGAAGATTTTAGGCTGAAAAATGCTTAAACTAGTTTTTTTAATTTCTTTCCTATTGTAAAATACAAAAGATTAATTTTTATCTTGTAGTCCCCAATAGGTGAATAAAGTACAGTCTGCAGAGAATTTTGCAAAAAAACTCAATTTCCATCCAAATAATGAGCTGACTGAGCAGAGGTTTGAACATTTGAAAGGAGTTGTGGCCAGATTAAAAAATCTGGGTGTAACTGATGAAGATGTCTTGTCTGCCGCTTGGCTACATAAAACAATTGAGGAGTCCACTGCAAGCTTTGAAGACTTGCATATGAGATTTGGATCAAGAGTTGCAGTATTGATTTTGTCTTTATCAAAGGACAAGAATTTGTCAAATCAGAGGCAAGAAGAACAATATGTTAGACAATTAAAAAACTCCTCCTTTGAAGCTGTACTCATTAAATTATGTGACATTTCTGCAGATCTCAGAGAATTGAAAGATAAACCACTTTCAAAGACAAAAAAAACAAAGCAAGTGAAGAAGAATTTATTTTATTTGAATGTGATAAAAAACAATCTAATAAAAAATAAGTCTCAAGTTCCAGGAATTTTAGGTCTTATCACCGGAATAAATGATGTGCTTTTCAGATATGGGTTAAAGCCCACCATTTTGTAAAATTACAAAGAACGTAGAAAAAGATAGATCATCTAGTTAGAGTTGAAGAATGTCTGTAACAGAACAATACACCTTCGGCGATAAAGTCAATTGTTGAGTTATCCACAGAATGCGAGTACCTATCGCATTGGTTACATTAGCGTGTCTATATTTTCTACCCGGAATTGCAATGTCAGAGACAGAGAATTCAGTCCCGATATATATGCCTCTCAAAGTTGGCAATAATCACATTCTTTTCATAGAAGTACATTCAGATGTGTCAATTCCCAAAAAGAATGTTGATGCGGTCATAAATGCAATAACATCCACAGAATCCTTCGAACAGGACGGTCAACTCTATTACTATGGATGGAAGGGAACCTTGTTGGATTCAGCAAAAAATCAAAACATACCACAACCTCTGGCCCCCAAGATGGTGGATTCAACAAATAGTGATCCAGATGTCATTATTGTTTTAACAAATTCCCAGTCTGACCAAGGATATTCAGGTCTCACTACCTTTGTGACAGAATATAATATGATAAAGAAATCCCATATTACAATATACGAGGCAAAGGAGCTAACAACAACTCAAATTTCAGCCATTGCAAGACACGAATTCGGGCATGCTCTAGGATTAGGACATTCAACTGTAAATAGTGATTTGATGTATCCCAGTTTCACTGTTGCAACTGCATTTATTTCGCAACTAGATGAAAAATCAATAGGCTACATATATGACCAGGTGACAGATAATAGTGGCAAAGGGTCTTTTAAGGAGACTAATCAACAGAATGGGAATGAAGCATCTGTTTTACAATTACAACAAACTTCTAGCGTAAAAAGCACTAATTCAAACTTCAAGTTTGGTTCTGATTTATCAACAACTAATTCCACAACTTATATTTTATCTAATTCTGGAAATTCATTAAAATTTGTCAGCCAAGAAGCTGTTCCTGAATTTCAGATTTCACCCGTGATATTGATCTTAGGTACAATTGCAATTATCTTGTTTTATGGAGTTAAAACTCGAGCTTTACCCTCATATTCGATCAACTAGATTAGAAAAACTATATCAAAATTATGGGTTCTTTCTTGACAATTATTAAATGAATAAATCGAAAATTAAAAAACTACATGAGATGCCAGTATTTTTATTGAACCAAATTATTTTACAAGCGTGGTATTAGAAATAAAAGATAAAAAAATCCTAGATTCAATGATTGAAGAAGAGATATTAAAGATTCCTGGCCTTATCAGAAATATTCGACTTCCTGAATTCAAAGATGTATTTCAGATAAAAGATGAAGTAGAATATGTCTATGGGTACACTCAAGGCTCAATAATTGGTAAATTTGAAACCTACTATTTTGTTGTGCATAGGGGCAAAAAACCAAGCAGTAAGGAAGTTGAGGAGATAAACACGACAATATTTCATAAATCAACAGAGATAAGGAAATCCATCTTGGAAGGAATTTAAGATAATAAAACTATCTCAAGTGTATTTCATGAAAGTGTAAATAAATAAGAAAAATGGAGAGAATCAGTCTTTTGATGAATGCTGATCACCCTTTATGCAGAACCTTCTACTAATTCAGCAGAAGCAAATCTTTGTCCTATTTCAGTAATCCTTACCTTGGCATTCTGGCCAGCTTTGCCGTTTTTGACAAATATCACAAATCCTTCTATTCTTGCAATACCGTCACCTTTTCTACTGATTTCCGTAATGGAAACATCGTATTCTTTTCCGGTTTCTACTGGTTTTGGTGTGTCATCAAATCTTCGACCTCCGCCGCCAAATCTTCGACCGCCGCCGTATCCTCGGTTAGATCTACCATAACCTCCGTCATTGTAACTCATCGTCGCACCTCCTTTCTGAAGATACAGCAACAAATCCTCAATAAGAATGGATGTAAAACGCACTTTCTATGAAAGAATATGCTGGGTAAGCAAAAATGTGTATTTTCATACGCCTAATACCCTCAAGTTTCATTTTAATTAATAGTCAGCGAAAATTAGTGTAAGAAAAAGGACAAAAAATCAACCTCACCCAAAAGATTTTCCCTTTCACATCCTATAAGAATCGAAATTTTATAACGAAGATTGTAGAGAATAAGTATTATATCATCACAAAACATAGGCAAAAAATCCATTTCATTACATAAGAGACTAAAAGGCAGAATATTATTAGGAGGTAAAACAGCCCGTCTTGATCTCAAAGAGATTCAACTTATTTATACACCAGGAGTTGCTGCTGTTTCTGAGGAAGTATTTCAACACCCAGAGAAAAAGTTTATTCTCACATCAAAAAGAAATAATATTGCAATAGTTACAGATGGTACCAGAATCCTTGGACTTGGAAATATAGGACCATATGCAGCAATGCCGGTTATGGAAGGTAAGGCAATTTTGTACAAACAATATGCAGACATTACCGCATTTCCCATTTGTCTAAAAGTAACAGATAAAGAGAAAATAATTGACGTAATATCAGCGATTGAACCCGTTTTTGGAGCCATCAATCTTGAAGACATAGAATCTCCTAAAGTTTTGGATATATCAGAGGAATTACAAAAAAAGATTTCAATTCCAGTATTCCATGATGATAGACATGGTACATCGGTTGTAGCTCTCGCAGCACTTTTGAATGCTGTTAAACTTGTAAACAAGTCATTGCAATCAATAAAAATAATCATAGCAGGAGCAGGCTCTGCAGGAACAGGCATAGCAAATCTGCTAAAATTTGCAGGATGCAGAAACTTGATAGTTGTGGATTCTTTTGGAGCAATATACAAAGGAAGAAGCAAAAACATGAATCGATACAAGAAAACTATTGCAAGTTATACCAATCCTAAAAGAGAGCAAGGTTCACTAGAAGATGTAATAAGAAATGCAGATGTCTTTATTGGAGTATCCGGAATAAAGGACTTGCTAACTGAAGGTATGATTCGGAAGATGAGAAAGGATTCAATAATTTTTGCTCTTACCAATCCTGATCCTGAGATAAATCCCATACTTGCCAAGAAGGCTGGCGCAAAAATTATTGCAACTGGAAGTTATCAATTTCACAATAGAGTAAACAACGCATTGGTTTTTCCATATCTTATGAGATCAGTCTTAGACCATAGAATTCCAAGAATTGACACTGAGATTCTTTATGCTACAGCAATAGCTATTGCAAAAACTACCCCAAAAAAGAAATTGAGATATGATCATATAATATCTGACGTTGGAGACAAGAAATTACAAAGTAGCATTACAAAAGCATTAAGAAAATTTTCCAAAATATAACTGCAAATAGAAAAATATAACTGAATAGTTTTCTAATCACAAAATTCCATTAAATCATTTTTGAGATTTCAATTTATCTGCTGTCTTCTTGAAATCATTCACAGGTACTATCTTTACAGTACTTATTGATGATATTCCTACCGCGATACACAACTGTTCTATTTCATGAGCACTCTTTGCATCCATAATTATTATCCATTCGTGCTCAAGGACGGACATGTAAAAACCGATTATTTTTGTTATTCCAAATCGCTTGAGGCTCGTTTTCATCTTGCCTTGAATATCAAGAAAGATTTTCCTGCTATTTCTGTTATTTAATGGACATGATTCTGGACTATGTACTGCAAAAACTCCAAATAGCATACCTAGACTCTAGAAATTAATTTTATTAAACTTAGCTCCAGTCTCTAATTTTGATAGGATTGAGTCCTTTTCTTACCTCTAGTCATACTGCTTTCATTCTTCTAAATGAAAAAGTTCCCAAGGCTCCAAATCCCACAGAATATGAAACAAGAATTGCCAAGTCGAGACTTAGAGTCTTGCTTCCCACTCCCAAGATAACGGTTCGCATAGCATCTACGGCATACGTTACAGGATCAATTGTTGTCAAAATTGAAAGCCATTGTGGAAGCTTATCGATTGGAAATAATGCCCCACTTAGAAAGAAAAGTGGAAATACTACGAAACTTATTATCATCTGAAATCCCTCAAGGCTTGTCATGTAGCTGCCAAGAGTGAGACCAAGAGACGTCAGAGCAAAAGAAAGAAGTAAAATTATCAGAATAGTTAGAACAAAACCAAGTGGACTGAACTGAACACCTATGATTATACCAACAGCTAGTAGTATTATTGCTTGAATTAGAGAGTTTGTCATGCCACCAAATGTCTTACCAGTAAATATCGTTGATCTTGAAACTGGAGCCACCATAACACTCTTCAGAAAATCGAATTTTCTATCCCAAATTATGTATGAACCGAAAAACACCGAGGAAAAGACTACTGACATGCAAACTATACCAGGAAATAGGAATTTTTGATAATCCAATCCATGAAAACTTACAGAATTAGATGAACCAAAACCTGCACCTATAACAAACAGCCAAAGAAGTGGTGTGAATGTAGATGCAACCAATCTGCTTTTTTCTCTGAAAAATACCTTTACTTCTCTTAGCCATAGAGCATAGATCTTGTCAACGTATAATCTAGTTGTTATCATATTGTACATACCTCTCCAGAAATCCACCTTCAGCTTGTTCTTTGATATTTTTTCCAGCCAATTTCAAAAATACATCATTTAGAGTTGGACTACTCGATTCAACAGATTCAACTTCAACATGTTTTAAAATCTCTGGAATGTTCCTTTTTGAATCATCTACACTCAATATAATATAATCATCATTTGAATCAATCTTTCTAATGAATTCTAGAGTTTTCAGGGATTCCCCATTATATCCAGGTTTTAATTTTAATTTGACAATATCTCCTCCAAGAGTTGATTTTAGTTTTGAGGGTGTATCAAGTGCGATTATCTTTCCTTTATCTATGATTCCTATTCTTTTACATAACATATCTGCCTCCTCCATGTAATGAGTTGTAAGAATTATTGTCAGTTTTTCAACTTTGACAAGATTCTGAATATACATCCACATAGTTTCTCTACTCGAGGGATCTAATCCTAATGTTGGTTCGTCAAGAAACAGTACCGTGGGTTTATGGATTAATCCCCTTGCTATCTCAAGTCTCCTTCTCATACCCCCAGAATATTTTTTTACTTGATCATTCTTTCTATCGGTTAATCCCACAAGCTCCAAGGCTTCATCGATACGTTTGTTTCTTGAATCAGGAGGCACTGCATAAAGTAGTGCATGTAGCTTGAGGTTTTCGTATCCAGTTAACATGTCATCACTACTTGGAGCTTGAAAAACAATTCCTATACTAGATCTGACTTTTTCAGGTTTTTTGAGAATATCAAATCCATTAATAGTGGCAGAACCAGATGTGGGTTTAAGAAGTGTAGCAAGCATATGAATCACCGAAGTCTTACCTGCTCCATTAGGTCCCAAAAGTCCAAAGACTTCATTGTCATCTATATCCAGAGACAAATTATCGACTGCAAGCACATTTTCATATCGTTTTGTAAGATTGCGAATTTGTATCAATTGATTTTTTAACGCAATACGCACATATTATTGGTTAGAATCGGTTTTGGGTAACTAAAAAAACTCTTCTTTTCAAGAAGAATCCTCAAACAAATGATAACGGATCCACATTGGAGTCATACAAATAAATTTCTTTTTGGATATAGAACAAAAGTACAATTAGTTCTGACTTGTTGTGCACCAATTGATCTTAAATCTTATTAGCCTTCAAGGAACATGCTTTGCGAGTTTGAGAAGGCAAATTATTATTTTGATCGCAATTATTGCTATTACATCTGTAAATTCAGTATTTGCCACAACAGATCTTGGAACTCTTGCATCCCCAAATCTTACAATATATCCCAATTCTGGCCCACCTGGAACAAAAGTAACAGTACTAGTATGGAATTTGCCCGATATAACAAATGAAAGCTATCCATATCCTGATCTTTACATTTACATGCCATTTTCAGAGCCATTTGGACTAACTGTTCCAAGCCATTGTTCTGGAGAAGATTGCTTTCCAGTATATACCCATGATGATGCATTATCTCACAATACAGGTACCAGAGTCATTAGTTTTAACTTGTTTAGTACTCAAAACCCAAAGCCCGTCTATCTTAATGGTCTGGAAAATTCAGTCTGTGATTTTACGATTAACAAAAAAGTAATAGAAAGATTTTCCACTTTATGCAACACAAAAGATGAACCTATAGGTACCTATCAAATAACATTGGTGTGGGCACTTCAAAGTGATCCTCAAGTTAATAGAATAGTTAAGACAGTTGAATTTACTGTAATACCACCTTCTACAGTATCTACTCAAACTCAGGCAACAGGCAATGCAGATTCCATCATAAAACAATATCAAAATGGAGCAATAACCCAAGATCAATTCATCAATGCACTAAAGGCAATTGGATGGAGTGATGAATACATAAGACAGGCAATGGCAGTAATCGGTAAACTACCCCATCAAATTGGGGGTTCTCTTCCAGATCAAACCCAAGTTCAAAATATAATAGACAATTCACAACAAAGCGCGCAGGAAAATGTAACCAGACAAAATTCTGAACAAAATTCACATGGTCAAGAAAATATACAAATGTACGATGAAGCTCTTGTACAAAAAATAAGTCAAACTCAGGAAAAAATAGTCAAACAGACCAGTTTATCATCCTCCCAAAATAATTGGACTGTAATTACGATTGGGGCTTCAATTGCGGCAGCGGTAGCTGTAATAATAGGTCTAATAATTGCAAAAAAAAGACAAGGAATATTGAATAAATAACTATTGACCTCATTCTATCATAATATGTTCTAAAAATTTTCTTTGCCACAAATATTGAAATGAAAGTAAAATAAAACGTTTAATGATCCCAGTGGTACATCCTATTCTATTTTTATTATTTCTCATTTGTTTTATGTCTGTATTGGTATCGGTAGTGCCTTACCAAGCATTTGCCGATGGATTTACTCAAGAGAGTTTACCACCTGCGAGTGTCGGAAACAAAAAAATAAGTCTTTTTATCAAAATCAACCCACCTATTTTAACCTCTGCCAATAACCAAGATAGATATTTGCTATTTAGGTGGTTTGACGCAAACACCAACCAGACAATTCAGCATACAACGTTTCTAGTTGCAGTAACGAAACAAAATCAGCTATTGATGCAAGCCATTTTTCATTCTCACACAGGAATTCTAAAGTTAAAGATTATTCCTTCTAGTGATCCAAAAAAATGGTCTATAAACAGTACATCCCAGCCATTCATAGATTCTACCATGTATGTACAAAACGACGAAGGCCCGATAGATGTGACAGCCCCAATTCTTGGCGAAGGAGGATTATACCATATTTACATGTCTCTTATCACTATTGATAATGACCAGAACATATTCTTGCCTGAAAATGCTCCCACGTTTGATTCATACCTTAGTGTAGGTGATGTTACTAACCATATTATCACTTACAAGAATAATTCATACAATACTACACTAATTTCATATTATGACAAAACAACAAGTTATGAATTTGATCCTGGAAAAATGCAAATTTCTTGGTCAATGCCTTTTGATTGGAATGCTTCTAGATACCAGAACACTCCAGTTTTTGTTCACGAAGAAGTCCGAATTCCTAAATCGTTTAAAGGATTAGCAGACGAGTCTTCATTCATTGGAACTTTAAATGGAATTCCAATCACAAGTCGAGAGGTGATAGTTGATCCATATTCCTTCAATGATACAACAATAATTCACGTAGTTTTAACAAAAAACGATATCGAAAATCTCGGAAAATTAGTTTCGTTGGGAGAAAAAACAATGAATTTTGAAATTTCACCAACAGTTTCAAATGTCACGACTTCATCAAACATTTTCACCGATTTTGGGGGTTGGGAGGTAAAGCTTCAATGGAATCCAAATTTCATAACATCAAATACAAAGAATAATCTTAAGCTGAATTTTTTTGATGCGCAAAGGGAACGAATGTTTTTAGGATATGTAACATATGACCTCAAAATACTTGATAATGAAGGGAGTACACTTATGTCCAAAACTAGCTTAATAGCGAAAAACGGAACTGATTTTCAATCAATAATCCTACCAAGTAATGGATTCTACAGCATTGAAGTAAATATTAAATCAATTTTATCTAGTGGTTCTCCTGACACAAGTCGCGCAGGTCTTGCTAGAGGAAATCTAGTCATCCCATCTACTATAGTCGATCAAGCAACTATTCCTGAATTTCCTTTTTCTTTCCTTATTTTGAGTATCGCTGTTTTCTTGATCCTTTTGGTTTCAAATGTTAAATCGAGATTTCCTAAAAGTTAAAGAAAATAAGCAGTGAATATCTATAGGCCTTGGAAGTCATATGAGGGACGTACGAATTGCGGTAGTTTTCCATAGGCTACAACTATTTCGTCATGAGCATTAAGAGGTACATTACTGATGTTATCATTTACCTCTTTACCATTTACAAAGATAGTCATGTTTCCTGTTGGAGGTTTTACACTTCCCGTAGATCGCCAAATATCGAAGAATTGTCCCAAAGTAAACTGTTTTGTTGATGGTGCCTCAATGTGAATAATTCCATCATCACTGTGAGTATGTAGCCAGTAAAGACAGGCGCTATTAACAATGCCTATTTGTGAAGGAACAGTGTAGTGTGCTCCATCTACAGTGACATCAAGATGGGCATGCACATGAAAAGTACCATATTCTATAGTATCACATTCAATTCCATCAATTAATGCAACTCCATTATAGGTAGTTTTATCTAGATTATAGCTAACAACTGCAATTATTGCTACAATCGCAGCAACAATACCTAACGCAATAAATTTTTTCATGTATTTGTTAGATTTTACAGGTTCATTCCTGTTAGTCCTTTCCTTTTTGGCAGACTGATCTTTTTTCTTCACTATCTGAGGTATAATATTTTCAGAATATTAATCCTATGTTGATTTCATTTGTACTAATTGAATATTTTATTTTATAAGTAATAATACAAAATTTGAATGAGGAAACGAACAAAAATTTCATGTTTCAAGTTATGATTTAATTTGTTCGTCGTTTGTACCATATTTTGAGCAAAAGCAATATAGCAAATCAACGATCTTTAATATATTCTAAATGATCAAATTCAATAAAAAAACAATATTCATAATCTTGGCATTAGTATTAATTCCAACTGCCATAATAGTTCCAAGTATACCAAAATCTTATGCACATGCCTTCATATCAAAGAGTGACCCTTCATTTTCTCAAACATTAACAGTTCCACCAGCCAAAGTAAACGTATACTTTAGCGATCCAGTGGACATAAAATATAGTGAGGTAAAGGTATTAGATTCTAGTGGAAAGGAGCTTCAACTACCGGATCAACATTATATCAATAATGACCAGACCGCTATTAGTGTCTCACTTCCCAGCGGTCTTAAAGATGGAATATACACTGTATCTACCAAGGTACTGGATCAAACCGATGGTCATGTGACCACAAAGGCATATTTTTTTGGAGTCGGTCAAGAAGTTCCAACCAATCTTTCGAGCACATCAAACACTAACGTCTCTGAAATTGTTTGGTTACCTGGTGCTGCAGCAAGATTTCCCTCTCTATTAGGTCAAATTTTAGTTACAGGAATTGTCTCTGCTACTCTTTGGCTTTGGAGACCGATAAAAAGCATACCTGGATTTAGAGATGAATTTTCTAAGACCAGAGTTAAAATTGATACCTCCATGGTAAAGTTAGCGGTTGTAGGTTCTGTTATTATCTTGGTCTCGGGAGTTGCAATGATTATTGTTCAATCCGATGCAATTAATGCAGGAATTTTGGATGCAATATTTACAAAATTTGGAAACATTTGGGTTCTAAGAATGATTTTATCGTCGATCATGCTTGCCTTCACAATTGCTATTTATTTTAAAATAAAAAAAACGCAGACAATCATCAACAATGGTTACCTTTTTGCATTACTTGGAATAAGTTTTTCAGTTCTTCTCAGTACAAGTCTAATAAGTCATGGAGCAGCTACCGGCAATATCATTCCATTATTATTTGATTTTTTTCATAACGTATTTGCTTCCTTGTGGATTGGCGGAATAATTTACCTGGCATTTGTCGTAATGCATCATTTAAAAAATATTACAAACTCTAATCTTGGTTTAACTACAATCTCACTAATTATACCAAGATTTTCTATTCTTGTAATTACAATTCTTGGCGCAATAACGATCACAGGACCTTTTCTCTTGTACCTATTAGAGGGAAATCTAGCAGTTACGTTGGCATCAGTTTATGGTAAAATTCTCATAATCAAACTTTCCCTTGCTGCTTCAATGATAGCCTTTGGAGCATATGATCAAATGTTTATCAGCAATAAGGCATATCAAGCAGTTTCAAACGACGTATCAAAAAATAATTTGACAATGAGTCTAATTCCTGAATCAAAGCCAATTCTGAACAAATTCAACACAAGTATAAAGATTGAGGCATTCCTTGGAATTGCTCTAATTGCATCGGTGGCAGTCTTAGTAAATTCAGGTTTGCCTTCAAGTGAATTTCAGGGCCAATTACCAGCAATAGAAAACAAAGCGTTTGGCTCGACCACAGATATTAACGCCACCGACACACAATTTTCTCAGACTAGATTTGTTGAGAATGGGACTAGAGTTGTACTATCTGTAAATCCATTTCTTCCAGGCAATAATAACTTCAATGTAGCATTTTTGGATTCGAATAAGAACCCTATAGACATGAAATCTGCCCAGATCACACTTACACCTCTTGACAGTAATATTGGACCTATCACTATAGACTCAAACAAAACATCAACTGGATCGTTCTCTGCAGATACTGATTTTGGTTTTCCAGGACTCTGGACAGTTAGAATTGAGGGTGTACAGAATAAAGAAAACTCTCTAAATCTTGTGGCGTTTTACGACTTGTATGTCAAACCCCAATTAGAAACCTTGGGTGTAAACATTTCTGAATACAAGACTCCTGAAAATAGTAGTACGCCTAGGTATCCAGTTTATGATAATGCAAGAAATAAGATATGGGTTGGAGACACAAAAATTGATAGTGGCAAGATATTGGAATTTGACTTGGCTTCAAAAAAATTCACTGAACACAAAATTGCCGGGCTCAAAAGCGTGATTTATACATCATTAGATTCCAATGACACTCTTTGGTATATCGATTATCAAAATAAGAATCTAGGTCATTACAACCCTGACAATAACTACAATAAAGTCTATCCCATTCCTAGTAATGGAATACTTTCAAGCCTCGCTATTGACAACGATACCTTATGGTTAACATCAGCAAACACAGATGAGGTTCTCAAGTTCAATCCAAAGACGACAAAGTTTAATTCAATAAAATTAGTGAACAATTCAGACCCCCC
>CAZIHN010000023.1:0-2628 GCA_964538845.1 uncultured Nitrosopumilaceae archaeon
CAGTAAACCCATTTTTAACCTCGGAGGATCCTTTGGTAGATTCTGTTGCAGAGCATGCCACACCTACTCTTGCACAAAACTTCAGTTACTTTTCGATATTGATGTTGTTTGCCGGTTTGGGAATTTGGTTAATATTTAGAAAGAAGGGCAACGAAAATAGTTCTACAAATATTTCATTGAGAAATGAAATGACCATATTTGCATTGATCCTTGGAATAGTGGGAGCGTATTCTGGTTCTACATTTTCAAGATTGGAATTATTGACTGCAAGCTCTGTTATAGTCCTTTCATCTGTAGGTTTGGCTGCAATCGTGTCAGACATCTTTAATAAAGAAAATGCAAAAGAAGGTAAACCTTTAGAATCGCCGCCCAAAAAAGGAAAAGAGCAGAAAAAAAAGTCATACGAGATACTCGGCCGTTTGCCGAAAATTTCCTTTGCTGTTGTTATAATTGCTTTGCTCTTGATACCAACTATGTATCCTGTAAATGCTAATTGGATAACAATTACGAAAGCACCTCCTACTATACTCAATGGTGGATCAAACTTTGCAATTGCAACAGATGATTGGCCTGCTACCTTAAATTGGATAAAAACAAATACTCCAAAAAATTCTGTAGTAGCATCTTGGTGGGATTATGGTTATTGGATACAAACTCTAGGAGATAGAACAACTCTTGCAGATAATGCAACTATTGATACAGCAAGAATAGCAGCCATTGCCAAAATGTTCCTTAGCTCTCCAAATGAAGCATGGAAGATGCTCCAGGAAATGGGTGCAAATTATGTCGTGGTTTACGTGGTGGGTCAGAAATTCGTCCAAAATGGACAAGAGTTGTACATATTGGGAGGTGGAGGAGATGAAAGTAAAAAGCAATGGTTCATAAAAATTGCTGGATTGGATACTTCCCAATTCTTACAAGATGATCAATTTACACCCACCGACTACTTTTGGCAAAATACTTTACTTGGACACATGTTTCCTTTCACGATCCTAACCTATTACGATCCAAATACCCATGCCACTTCTGGTACTTACACGAGTGGTTATACACCTGTTTTTTCAAAGAATATAAAGTATCCAGCAAATGGTGATGGACCTCTAAGATTAGTATATTCTTCACCAAGCATGAACAGAAATGATACGGGAATAATTTCAGGTGTTCTAGTTTATCAAGTAAATTCTGACTACAAATACCAGAGCGTAAATTCCACACAAACAACTCCAGTAAAACCAACTAGCTCTAATCTTGGTAATACCACTGCTACTATAGACACCAAATTTGGTCAAATAAAAATTCAATTATTCAATGACGCGGCTCCAAAAACTGTAGCAAATTTTGTAAAGCTTTCAAACTCTGGTTTCTATAATGGAACACTATTTCATAGAATAGTTCCAGGGTTTGTGATACAAGGTGGTGATCCTAACACGATAAAAGGTCCAAGAACGACATGGGGTATAGGAGATGCAGGTTATACAATTCCCCCAGAATTTAGTACTAGTCTTAAATTTACAAAATATACTGTTGGTATGGCGCGTGGACAGGATGTTAACAGTGGAAGCTCCCAGTTTTTCATCACGCTTGCCGATACTCCCGAGTTGGATGGTCAATATACTTTATTTGGTCAAGTAATATCTGGGCAAGATGTGGTTGATAAGATTGCCTCACTGAAAACTACTTCTGATAATCCGGATCCTAACCAAAAGGAGCAACCAGCAGATACTGATTCTTCGCGCATTATCAAAATAAGTACAGAATCATCCAATAGTACTACTAAATAGTATTATTTTATCTGATTGTACCTGTCAGAAATACGATATCTAGCATACTTGTCATCAGGTGAATATTTTCCTGGATGAACACTAACTGTCTTGTGACCACATTTGGAACATTCTTCTTTCAGGGTATATCTCTTGCAATCAACACATTTTCGTAATTGAAAGTGCATATCAGCCCTCACGAGTTTTTTTAGACTCTTCTCTTGAGAATTTGAAGGTGCCTCCATTTTTTTCAATAGTTTCTTGAACCGAGGAAATTATTGGTTTTAGTTCCTTTTCTGCTTCCTTAAAATTCTGTGCACTAATAGTTATTCGATACTTGGGAGCCCCTATGTAGGTTACTGAAACCTCAACTTTTTTGCTACCAGACCCAGAAAGTAAAGCATTTCTGATAATATCGACACCGTTTGGCTTGTTACAAGTTAACTCTATGATACCACGGATTTCTACATGAGGGATCTGAATCTTTGAACCTAATTCTTCAATTATAGTCAAGACTTTGGGAGGGATATGCAAGTCATCAAGGACCATTATTCCCTTGACTGAGACTTCCGAAAAAGCATCATAAATAGAGTCAAATTTTTCAACCAGCACATTTTCAATTTTCTCTAATTCTGCATCAGACAAGTTAGCGCGAGATTTTAGATTTTCAATTAGGCCCTCTTCCTTTTCACGCCTTTTCAATTCCAAAAGCTTTTTCTTTTTTTGGTCAGATGATATTTGTTTTAACGATAAGTCTATTTCCGATCGTCTTGTATCTACTCGTTTTACAAGCAAGACTTTTTTCTCTCCCACTTTGAGAAATTTTTCAACATTTCGTATCCAACCTGTAGCAATCTCAGAGACATGC
>CAZIHN010000023.1:2638-21524 GCA_964538845.1 uncultured Nitrosopumilaceae archaeon
TCCTTTAAGGTTATTATATTCATCAAAAGTTACGTACGCACCCTGATCCATTATCCTTGTAATAGTGGCAACTACGATTTCTCCTACTTCAGGATAATCCTGAACAGTTGTTGTCATACTTTGAAATTTATGGTACGTAATTTAATGTTGCTGATTAAAAGTCGATTCCCTTTTTTGCTTTTATTCCTGATTTGAAAGGATGCTTTATTTCTCTCATCTCAGTAACCAAATCCGCCTTCTCAATTACTTCATCTCTTGCATAATTCCCTGTAAGCACTAGGCTAACAGCATCTGGTTTATTTGATATAATTTCTAAAATATCTTCTAAAGTTATCAAGCCAAGATTTAGTGCGTAGTTTATTTCATCCAAAATTACAATATTATAATTATTTGAATTAATTTTATTTCGTGCTATCTGGATTGCCTCTCTAGCAATTTGCTTGTGCTCTTCAATAGGACTCTTATCGTCTATTATTCCAACAAATCCTTTGCCTATTGCAGTGAGTTCAAATTCTGGTTCTAGTCTTCTTGATGAAGTCATTTCTCCATAATGCCAAGAACCTTTTATGAATTGAATCATGCAAACCTTATGATTATATCCAATAGCCCGAAGAGCCATACCTAGGGCGGCAGTAGTCTTTCCTTTTCCCTTTCCAGTATAGACAATGACTAATCCTTCTTTTGTCACTACAAGCATGTTTTATCTTGCATGTAAAAAGATTAGCCTAGGAAGGTCTAGGTTCAAGGTAAAACCACAGCTTATAATGTTGGACCGAAAAATTTCATTTAATATCTATGGTAAGAAACTATGATTATGATATTGTAGTCGTAGGAGGAGGACCAGCAGGTCTGTCAGCATCGTGGAGTGCCTCAAAAAAGGGCTTAAAGGTTGCAGTAATTGAAAGAGATGAAGCAATAGGACAGAATGTCAGGACTAGTGGAGTAACATGGATTAAGGAGGCAAAATCATTCGGAATTCCTCCTGATTGCTACAACAAAATAAGTAATTATGCATTTTACTCTCCAAATAAGTTCGTATTAAAAAAGAGTAATGAAGCTGAGGTAGCTGTTCTAGATGTTAGAAAGACATACCAATTCTTGGCGTATAAAGCTGCTAGTCAAGGAGTGGATTTTTTTCTAAAAACTAGTGTGACAGATATAATAAAAAATAAAAATCAGAAATTAAGTGGAGTAAAAGCTACCTCACTTAAAGAGGATCTCATTTTCAAATCCAAACTAGTCATAGATGCAAGTGGATTTTATTCTATAGTTGGCAAATCACTTGGCCTTGTTTCTCAATGGAGAAAATTTGGTGCTGGGGCAGAGTATGAGGCATATGTGGAGAACATTAATCCTAATACATGGTATCTAATGGTTGGATCCCAATATTCTCCTGCAGGTTATGCATGGATTTTTCCTTTGGATAAAAATAAAGCACGACTGGGCGTAGGTGTTGGTAAGCCAGAGTCACAAGCTGATGCAATCAAACTTTTGACTGGATTAATGGAAAATAGGCCAAAACCGTTTAATGAACTTGGCAAGATTACTCCAATAGAATTTCATTATGGATTAATTCCAAATGAGGGATTAAGAGAATCTACAATTGCTGACAATCTTATTTTGGTAGGTGATTCTGCAGGTCAAGCTAATCCTTTGGTTTTAGAAGGCATAAGATATGCGATTGAATTTGGAAGAGAAGCGGGAAGAATTAGTGCGGAGGCTGTACAAAACGGTGATACCTCCAAAGAATCGCTAAAATCCTATGAAGAGTCTATGAAAAAAGCTATAGCTTCAAAGATTGCTGCAGCAATAAAAATACAATATAGATGGCTGAATCTCAATGATGACGAGTGGGACAAGGAGCTCGAAATTATAGATGAACTCTCAATTGAAGAATTTCTTGATTTTATTAAAGCAGATTTTAGCTTGGCAAACATGTTACGACTTGCGGCTCATCATCCAAAACTTGCTATACGCCAACTCTTCCAAATAATAAAAAATACTAGACGAGATGAAAAGGAATGAAAATACCTCGTTTAGTACTTGCTGGCACTAGCAGTGGAACGGGTAAGACATCTATTGCAGCTGCAATAATTTATGGATTAAGAAAAAAAGGATTTTCTGTTCAAGCCTTCAAAGTTGGTCCTGATTTTATTGATCCTAGCTATCTTACTTCTATTTCAGGAAGGGCTACACGTAATCTTGATGTCTGGCTTATGGGGAAAGATGAACTTCTAAAGTGTTTCATAAAGAACTCAAGTGCTGACCTATCAATCATCGAAGGAGTAATGGGATATTATGATGGATTTGCAGGAAATTCAAATTTCGCTAGTACACAGCACGTTGCGACAATAACAAAATCTCCAGTCATCCTTGTTCTAGATGCAAGCAAAACCGCTCGTTCTATTGCTGCAACAGCTTTGGGTTTTATAAAATTCGATAAATATTCAAAAATATGTGGTCTAATCCTAAATAAAATTGGAAGTAAGAAACACGAACAACTTTGTAGAGAAGCACTCCACAAAGTAGGGATTCCTATATTGGGAGTTATACCTCGGAATCAAGCTAATCAATTAGAATCAAGACACTTGGGTCTAATTCCAATCCGCGAAAGAGTCTCTATTAACAGAAAGGTAAAGTCTGTTGCAAAATCACTTTCTAGTTTTATTGATTTTGAAAAGCTAATTGAAATAGGTGAAGATATTTCGAATCTTCCCAAAATTTCCACGGGACAAGAGAAAAAAAAACAAATCACAATAGCAGTTGCTATGGATGAATCTTTCAATTTTTACTACCAAGATAACCTGGATTTTTTGAGGCAGGCAGGGGCGAATCTTGCATATTTTAGTCCAATCTCTGACAAAAAACTTCCGCCTTGTCATGGTATCTATTTAGGAGGTGGGTTTCCAGAAGTAAAAGGAGAATTACTGCAACAAAATAGTCAAATGCAGAAATTAATCAAGAAGTCTGCTGAAGATGGAATTCCAATATATGCAGAATGTGGAGGACTAATGTATTTAACAAAATCAATTAGATACAAATCTGCAAGATTCAAAATGGTAGGACTATTCGACGCTACCACCGTTATGGAACAAAAATTGAAACTGAACTATACAAAAGCAACCACATTAAATTGTCCTTATTTACCAGAATCAAAATCTGTCAAGGGTCATGAATTTCATTACTCCACATTGGATTCAGTCGCAAAAGATTCAAAATTTGCATATGATTTATCCATTGGGATAGGAATCAAAAATAAAAAGGATGGCTTGATTGCATACAATACGATTGCATCATACATGCATGTGCACTTTTCAAGCCCTTTAATCGTAAATAATTTTGTGAAAGCATGTTTTTCATACTCGCGAAGATGAGTGGCTTTTCAATATATGATGTATATTTTCATTTATGATTTAGAATTTTAAAAAGTGCATTTACAATTGCAGATGCGCAGGAACTTCCACCTTTTCTACCTATGTTTGTAATGAAAGGAACATTAGTGTTCCGAAGTTCATCTTTTGATTCTGATGCACATACAAATCCAACTGGAATTCCAATAACAAGAGAAGGAGATGTGACTCCTTCATTTATCATATTTATTACTTCGATAAGAGCAGTTGGAGCGTTACCAATTGCTACTATACCTTGGTTCATTTGTTTGGCAGCCAATCGCATGGATACCTGCGCACGTGTCTTGTTCAACCTTTTGGCTTCATCAATGACTATGGGATCTGATATATTGCAAAATGTATTATTTCCAAAGCTTCTGAGATTATCTTTGTTTAAACCCCCTATCACAGCGTTGACATCAACAATTATGTTACAACCTTTTTGCAAAGCTTCAACTCCACTTCTTATTGCATCATTGCGTATGATTATCTTATTTTGTCTTGCAAAGTCAAAATCGGCTGTGGAATGAATAACTCTCTTTACCAAGGTCCATTCGTCAGGTGAATATGGATGGGTCCCAATCTCATTTTCAATTATTTCCATGCTCTTGTCTTCAATTGATTGTCCCTTCCGAGTAATCATGCCTCTACCTCTTTACCTCTTTCAATAATTAGATCAATGATCTTTTCATCAACTCCAATATGCTTTGTGATTATTACTTTGTTCAATTTGTGTTCCTCCAGTGCTGGTCTGAGGTCTGCTTTGATATCCGTTTTTACGTGCGCACCTTCGTGCAGGAAATAAAAAACTATCACAAGAATTTCGGGATTTTTCTCTTTACAAATTCGTATTCCTTGCTCTATATTTGGTTCTTCAATCTCCAAGAAGCAAAAATTAACATTTCTATAGGCATGACTCAGACCATCTGCTACATATTTTATTGACATCCTTGCATGAGGATCTTTACTTCCATGTCCAATTATCAAAACATCAATTTTTTCACGCTGCAATGATATTCCATCATTTTGTAGTGCAGATGCTATTCTATTTTCTATTAATTGGATTAGAGTTGCGTGCATCGACATCGGTTTGGTAATTACTAGTTTTACGTTTGTTGTACTCTGATATTTCATTGCTTGCGTTACAGCAGCCTTTACTTTTCTCCCTGGATATAGAAAATAGGGTACTATAGTAAGAGAATCAACATTATTTTTCAAACATTTTTTGATTCCATCATCAATGTAAGGAGGTGTAACTTCTAGGAAACAATATTCAACAAAAGCATATTTGCTCTTTTTCATTATATTCTTGCAAATAATTTCAAGCTCTTCTTCGGTTTCTCGTTCTCTACTACCTCTATCTATTAATAATAATCCTCGATTCAAAATGACTTCCTCGCAATAGCAATTGTAAGATTTGGAGGAAATTTATGCTTCTCAACAACCAAGTTTCCACCTGAACACTTTATAGCTGCAGCTTCTGATACACTCGATGTACCCTCAAATGCCTGAACTACGTCTGAAGGATTAGGGATTTTTATATTCGATAATTCCTCTTTTCCAAAAAAAACTATTGGTGTATTCAAATCCATAGATAAATCCTGGAGACCCTTTACGTCAGATTCTTTCTTAATTGAAGCAAATTTAGAAATTGATTTTGAACTTAGCTTGAATTTTGATAGACAAAAATTCAAACCCTCTCTTATTGTGTCAGTTGTAGTATCCCAGTGCAAACCTACCCCAACAACTAAGCTTTTGGGTCTATAAACAACCGCATTATCAAGGATCCTTTTATCATCAATTATTTTGTCAGATATGATTAGCCATCCTTTGCAATCTGATATGAAAAGCTCTTCCAATGTTTTGTATATTTGAACATTTTTTGGTAAATCTTTCTTGGGTAGCCACCAATTCGTTTCACCTGCATCTTGAAATACCCCTATCTTTTCTTCATTAACCATAAATGCGCTTACTTTGGTAACATTTGAATCATTGTCTATTATCCAACCAAATTCTTTTCCAACCAAGTCAACTGCAATAGTTTTGTTTACATCCGCTGCAGTGGTAATTACTGCAGATGCATTAAGCTTTGATGCAATTTTTTCTGTCAAATCATTTGCTCCACCAAGATGACCTGAGAGTGTACTGATTACAAATTTTGCTTTATCGTCAATTACTACTATTGCAGGATCAGTTTTCTTGTCCCGTAGATGTGGGGCAATTAATCGAATCACAGCACCCAGAGAAAAAACGCATACTAGGGCATCGCAACTATTGAATAAATCCTTAATCTTTGCTGTGGTAGATTCTTCAAACCATTCAATATTAGAGTCACCATTTGAAAGCTTTGAAGGAGCCAATATATTCCAGAAAGGGAATTCCTTTTTCAAGGAAGAAGCTATAACAATTCCATTTTTTGTTATCGCAATTATAGATACCTTATCCACAAGCTAGATTTTCTAACTCTCAAGATATCTGTTACTCTTTGGGAAAGGTTCCAATTGTTTTTCCTTCAAAATCAAACATTATAACCTCAATCTCAAATTTGTTTTCCGAATGCTTTCTTAGTTGCTCATATGCCTGAGAACAAATCAAATCAAAAAATCCAGTTATCTTTTTTCCTGATATAATCTCAAGAACATGCCTTGCGGTATTTGCATTCTTGATTTCATTTATAATGTTTGGGGGTGAATTACATTTTTGTGCTAGGTCTGCAAGAAAAAGCATATCTACCTTTGAGCCCTTTACATGAGTTTGTTTTACACCCATTCCAATTTTTGTCAATTTTCCGATAAATCCTCCTACGTAAGCTTTTTTGATTCCTTTCTTTGCACAAAGACCAACTGTATATCCAGAAAAGTCTCCCATTTGAACAAAACAATGATCGGGCAAGTCAATTATTTTCCTTGTAAAATCTTCGCTTCTTCCCCCAGTAGTTAATACGACCGTATTATCTCCCATTGCTAGAGTTACATCTATACTCTGTCTGATTGCTGCCGCAAAAGAGGCAGTAGAATATGGTATGACTATCCCACTTGTTCCTAAAATTGAGATACCTTCCATTATTCCTAACCTTGGATTATCTGTCTTTACAGCAAGCTCTTTTCCCTTTGGCACAGATATAATTACTTTAATTCCATTTTTAGAGAAAAGATTTTGTGCAATCTCTGAGATATTTTCTTTGATCATTTTTCTAGGAGTAGGATTTATTGCAGCAGAACCAATCTCAAGTCCCAATCCTAGTTTGGTGACCCGTCCAACCCCTATCCCGCCATCAATTTCCATTTGACCAACATTTTCAGTCAATATGATATCAGTAATTATTTCTGCACCGTGGGTTACATCAGGATCATCTCCGCCATCTTTTATTACTGTACATGTGGCACTGTTACTAGTGAATCTGCAATTTTCAATTTTTATCTTAATTTGAGATCCTTTGGGAAGAGTAACATCAACAGATTTAATTTGTTTTTGATGTATAATGGAAAGGACTGCTGCCTTTGCACCAGCTGTTGCACAAGTTCCCGTTGTAAAGCCAGTCCTAAGTTTTCCCTTTGGTATGGATTCCTCTACCATTGAATTGATTTCCATTCTTATCTATTAATCCCTTATTAGGTCATTTCAGTATGGATGAGAGAATTATCCACAATGCAATTGCTCCCAATCCTCCATAAAGTATTGCATGGGTACTGAAAGGGGATGATTCCTTTTCTTGATTATGTTCATAGAATTGACCATCGTTTGCTCCAAACTCATTTCTGAATCTAGAAAAATCTGGTCCAAAATGAAATTCGTTACTTTCTTCCTTATCATATTTCTTCCAAAAATCAGTGTATTTTGAAGCCACTTCGGTCTCAGACGCCTTAACACTTTTCTTTTCTTCGGCTCGTAATAGTTGATAAGCCTCTACTATCTTTTTGAATCTCTCTGTATCACTTTCATCCTTGGTCTTGTCAGGATGATATTTTAGAGTAAGTCGTCTGTAAGCACTTTTTATCTCCTTTTGGGATGCCCCAGATTGTATTCCTAAAATGTGATAACAATCAGAAGTATTCATGTACCATAGTAATATAGGAAGACCAAAATTAATTTGTCGGAAGCACAAGGAACTTCTATGAATAGATCCGTTGTAATTACTGGGGCAAATGGTTTTGTAGGCAGAAATGTAGCCAAGTTTCTATTCAAGAATGGATTTGATGTAACTGCCTTAGCACGGAAAGGAAGAATAAATTTTGTAAGAACTATTAACTCTAGAGATTTTACGGAAGATACTCTAGCAAAAAAAATACGGAATTCTAATGTATTATTACACTTTGTGGGAAAGGGTGATCAAACAGTTGACTCAGACTATGATTCTGTTAATGTCAAACCTACTAGGAACGTTATTGATCTTTGTAAAAAGGCAAAAATAAAAAAAATAATTTACATAAGTGGTCTTGGAGTCGACAAAGACACAACTCTAGGATATTTCATATCAAAATACAAGGCAGAAAAATTAATTATTAATTCTGGACTTGAATTCACAATATTTAGATCATCCTATATTATTGGAAGCGATGATCACCTATCGCAGAATCTTAAAAGACAGATGAAGAACCATCAAATTCTGATACCTGGATCTGGAAATTATCGGTTTCAGCCAATCTATGTCGGAGATGTATCCAAAATTATAATAAAATCTATTTTTGACAAAAAGTTTAGCAATAAAATACTTGATCTAGTAGGCCCACAAACGGTAACTTTTAGTCGTTTTGTAAGAGATTTTATCCGAGGAACAAATACAAAAATTACTAGACTTGATTTTGAAAGAGCTTATCATGATGCATTGCATAACAAAGGTAACTTTGGTTTAGATGATCTTAGTATAATGATAGGAAATTATACTGGAAATCACAAGCGCCTCGCAGATCTTGCTAAAATAAGGTTTGTGAGATATAATGAAGTCTTAAAGGCCAGCAGCCTTTCTTAGTATGTCTGCTTTATCTGTTCTTTCCCAACTAAATTCTACTTCATTTCTTCCAAAATGTCCATATGCTGCGGTCTTTCGGTAAATTGGATTCTTCAACTTTAGCTGAGAAATGATTGATGCTGGTCGCATGTCAAAGTGTTTTCTTATTAAATCTTCGATATTCTCTTCGGGAATTTTGCCTGTGTCAAAGGTATTGACCATAAGTGAGACAGGTTCTGCAACACCTATGGCATAAGCTACTTGAACTTCGCATCTATCTGCCAGCCCTGCGGCTACAACATTTTTTGCAATGTATCTACACATGTAACATGCTGATCTGTCAACCTTTGAAGGATCCTTTCCAGAAAATGCACCCCCTCCATGCCTTCCCATTCCTCCATAAGTATCAACAATTATTTTTCTTCCAGTAAGACCAGCATCTCCTGGAGGACCACCTATTACAAATCTACCTGTTGGATTAACGAAAATCTTTATTTTATCATTCCATAATGATCCACAAACTGGTTTAATCACTTTCTCAATGACATCTTTTTTGATCTGTTCATTACTTATGTCTGGAGAATGTTGAGTAGAAATAACAATGGTCTCTATGCGTTTTGGTTTTCCATTCTCATATTCTACTGTAACTTGAGATTTTCCATCTGGTCTGGCCCAAGGAAGATCCTTTTTCTTCCTAGAGTCTGCCAAACATTTTGTTAACTTGTGTGCAAGCAAGATTGGCATTGGCATTAATTCTTCAGTTTCGTTTGTCGCATATCCAAACATAAGACCTTGATCTCCTGCTCCCTGTTCCTTGTTAGAATCTACAGATACACCCATTGAGATATCTGGACTTTGTGAATGAAGTGAAACCATTATACTGCATGAATCTGCATCAAAACCATACTGTGGATTGTCATAGCCAATCTCCTTGATAGTTTTCCTAACGATTTCTTGAATGTCAAACTTTGCCTTTGATGTAACTTCTCCTGCTACCATAACAATTCCAGTTGTAGTCAAAGATTCCACCGCTACTCTAGAATCTGGATCTTGTTTAAGGAATTCATCTAAAATGGCATCAGAGACCTGATCACAAATCTTGTCTGGGTGACCTTCTGTAACCGATTCCGAGGTGAAAAGATATCTTCTACCTGAAACCATAACGAATTTTCCTATAATTCATTTTCTAATTTGATAAAGAGAACGTTATTCCCTCTTACTATTACTCTGCCGTAGTTTGCGACCACTTTGCCATTACTTATTTCTTCAGCATCTGTCATGATAAGATTCATGTATGAATCAACGTTGTTCATCTTACCTTTGTATTCTATATCACTTTTTAATCTGACAGTTACCTTCTTGTTAATTCCTTTTTGAAGGGTCGTTAGAGGTCGCTTTGCGGTCGGTTGTGACAAACATAAATCACTTGTCAACCAGTGCTTGAAATCGGGAATAAAAGCCTTCCCGATCATCACTTATACTGTTTAATTTGTGATGTTTTCTAGAGTAAATATTTGATATCAACCGGTGTACCAGGACTTGACAAGCTATTGGGGGGTGGTATTACCTCTTGTATGATACTAGATATTTTTGGACCTAGCGGAAGCGGCAAGACACAACTTGTATTACAAATTTCTTTAAATGCATTAAAAAATGGAATTGTATTATATCAGGATTCAAGTGTTGGGTTTAGACCGGAGAGGATGATGCAACTAATCAAGCAAAAAGAATTGGACCCAATACTACTCGATAAGATGATTATAGCAAGAATGACAAACACTGCAGAACAAATTCAATATGTCAACAAGATAACTCAAATCAAACCAACCCTTGTAATAATTGAAAATATCACAGATTTGTTCGCATTTGAATATTCTAAAGAATCAAACTCGCTTGAGAAACATATAAGATTCATGGAGTACATGCATACATTAAGTATGATAGCTATCCAAAATAAAATCCCGATTATAGTAACAAATACTGTACATAATTCCCACGATCAAGAAACTGAGAGTCTAGATAAATCAATAAGCATTTTTACTCACAAGAAAATTAAACTTGAAAAAACTGGCCAAAAAAACAAAGCAATTGTAATGCCATCATTTGGTAAGAGAAAGGAGATCTCATACAAAATAACAGTAGCCGGAATAGTAGAACTACCTTAAGCTATTTATCACTGTATCAATAACGGTTTGCATGGCAGGAATTTATGATTATATACCGATTGTCGCTGTTATCCTATTCGGTATAGGTTTAGTTGGTGTAATGGTATACGAACGATCAAGGACTAGAGAGAGCAAAGAACCTGAATCAACTACCTGATCTGAAAGAAAAGTTTCGTCATCTTGGTTTTGAAACTCTTACAGAAATACAACAAAAGGCTGTTCCTATAATATACAACAAGATCGATTCGCTGGTAGTTGCACCCACTGGATCTGGTAAGACAGAGACTGCAGTAATCCCTATCTTTTCAAGAGTTTCAAACTCCAAGAAAGAGGGAAAGATAAAAATTCTATACGTTACACCACTCAGAGCTCTAAACAGAGATGTCTTTCGTAGAATCATCACGTATGCTGAAAATGAAGGTCTCAGAGTTGAAATCAGACATGGCGATACTTCTCAGGCTACAAGAAGGAAGATCAATCTTACTCCTCCAGACGTTTTGATAACTACTCCAGAGACAATTATTATCTTACTTACTCAACTCATTATGTTAAAGGCATTAGACGAACTTGAATGGATAGTAATTGATGAAGTTCATGAACTATTAGGAAATGAAAGAGGAGCTCAGCTTTCCCTTAGTCTTGAAAGACTCCAAGCAAACACTAAATATCAAATTACAAGAATTGGACTTTCTGCAACGGTAGGAAATCCCACAGAGGCTGCCAAGTTTGTAGCAGGAACGCAAAGAAAGGTCAGAATAATTGAAGATCACTCTATTAGGAAATATGATGTTGAAGTCAAATACATACAAGGAACCATTACAGATGTTGTGGACTATATCACAGATTATGTAACAAAAAACTATCCAAATTCTCCTGTGTTGTTGTTTACAAACACAAGGGGGGAATCAGAATACATCGCATCTGTATTACTAGAACGATCTAACCATAAAATTGAATTGCATCACGGATCTCTTTCACAGCAAGTTCGAGAAGAGACGGAAGAATCACTAAGAGGTGGAAAGCCAGGAATAGTTGTCTGTACATCGTCCCTTGAATTAGGTCTGGATATTGGCTCTGTGGAGCTTGTTATTCATTATGGATCTCCAAGACAAGTCTCAAAATTGATGCAAAGAATAGGGAGAAGCAAGCACAGTAAGAAATCTTCTGCAAAAGGCTTGATTGTTACAAACAATCCTGATGATGAGATTGAAGCCTTGGCAATTCTTGAACGCGTAAAGGAAAAATCAATCGAGGACCAGATAGTACATGATGGTGCTCTTGATGTTCTCGCTCATCATCTTGTAGGTATGACCATGCAATTTGGGAAAGTAACACTCGAGTTTGCTCTAAAATTAGTGCGACAAGCCTATTCATTTAGAAATATTACTGTTCAGGAGCTCTTCAAAGTGCTTGAGGTACTACAAAACTGTTCCATCATTAGTCTTGACAACGAGGAGACGACCTTTGCCAAAAGAGGACGTTCATTTAGATATTATTTTGAGAATCTTTCTACAATACCTGACATTTTAAAATTTAAGGTGTTTGATACTGTCTCTAAAAAAATAATCGGGAGCCTAGACCAGAGATTTGTTGGAGATTACGGTGAATCTGGAAATGTTTTTGTATTGCGAGGAATGCAGTGGAGGATTCTCAATGTAGACGACAGCTCTCTTAAAGTAAATGTAGAGCCCATTAGATCAGCTGGAATTAATGTTCCTTATTGGGAGGGAGAAAACATTCCAGTTGATTTTGCAACGGCAACAAAGGTTGGAATGTTTAGGACAAGGGTAAATCAAAAACTCGTTACCAACAAAGTAATTGAAAGTCTAAATCTTGGTGCCATTCCAGATGAAAAAAATGTCATTATAGAATCACAAAAAACAAGAAATACAATTGTAATACACTCCTGCTTTGGTACTAGAATTAATGCCACTCTTGCAATGTTGTTTTCTACAATGATTTCTGCAAAAAGTGGATATCTTGTAGACTCTCGTTCAGACGCTTATAGAATTATGCTATCATCTAATGGGAGAATAATGGAAAATGTAATTACTGACATTCTTTCTGACAAGTATGACCTTCAAGAGATTGTTAGCATATCGCTTGCAGGTAAAAATAATGTGAACTGGCGTACTTGGTGCGTTGCAAAGAAATTTGGTGTAGTGGGCAGGGGTGCAGTTTATGATAGAAAGTCTGCAAGATTTCTCTATGAAAAATATTCAAAAACAGCACTCAAAGATGAGGCGTTACGTGAGCTATTCCACGACAAGTATGATCTTGAAAATACATCAAAAATATTGGATGAAATAAGGTCGGGACTAGTCAGGATAAAGTGGGTTGAGATTGATATTTTTTCAAAACTTGCAGAACCCATTTTGGATCATACTACAAAGTATTATGCGTCTCCTGCAAATATGGACAAAGGAATACTTGACCTTGTAAAATCACGTTTAATGAAGACGAAGCATAGACTAGTATGTGTTAGATGTGGTAAATGGGAAAGGGTTGTGGAGACAAGTGAGATAAATGAAATTCCTAAATGCCCTTATTGCAAATCAAATCAAATTACAGCTACCTTTTATTCAGATTATGATCTGCCAAAATTAGTACAAAGCAAGATCTCAGGCAAAAAGATCTCAGCCGAAGAAAATCATAAATTCTCAAGAGCTTGGAAAGTATCATCACTTCTTGCAAATTTTGGCAAGACCGGACTAGTTGTCCTTTCAGGATACGGCATAGGAGCAGATACTGCAGCACGAATTCTACGGAACATGGTAGGAGAAGAGGAGATCTATAAACAGATTTACGAAGCGGAAAGACAATACGTTACTACAAGAGGATTTTGGGATTAGTTTTTTAATGTAATCGCAGAGAATGAAGTCAAGAACAATTCTGTTCTTCCCTCAAGACCAGGTTTTGCATTTACACCGGTGACAGAAATTATCTCTCCCTGACTAAATTTTTCCAAGAGCCTTGCTTGCAATCTCCAACCTTTGAGCCAGATCTGGCCCGTTTCATCTTCGATAAAGGTTTCTGAGAGCAAAACAGATTCTCCAGATTTTGTTTGGATTTCTTTTTTTTCTGGCGTCTTTAGAATTATTGCTTCAATACAATAGAGAGCATCGGAGGGTTTTATCTCATTTAGTTTTGTTCTAAGCTCAGACAAGGTAGGGATTTTTTGATCATCTATCTTTCTTGTAAAAGAATCTGATTCAAGTGTAATCGAGTTTCCGTAAATCTTTGAAGGCATGCATTCAATTACATCACCTGGTTTAAGGTCCTTTAAGACAGATGTGGTATCAGTAATTGTTACAAGTTTTTTGTCTTGTTTTACCGCTAGCATTAAAATATTTCCAGATTCAGTTTTAGTATAAGATAAAATTCTAGCAATAGTTGGTTGAATCTCCCCCGCGCCTTCAATTTCTACAACGGTTCCTTCATCCCCATGTATCTCAAGACCTTGTTGACCAACCTTGGTCTTGACACCTATCAATCTGGTCTTTGCGCCAGGTGTTATCATTCTAGGAATAGTATTTTCATCCTTGTTCCACAAAACTATACGTAAAATCATTCCATCCTTTCCCTTTAGTCTAAATTGAAGAGATTTACCTGGTTCTCCTTTAAAATTAGTAAATTCGCTAGTCCGAATATTTCCATCTAGAACACCAGATACAACCAGGTTTTGCTGATTTTCCTTAACATTACTCACGTCATCTGTTATGAAATCAAGTGAAGGGATAGTACTTTGATTTCCGTTTGGTTCAATTGTAGAACCAGAACCTACATTAATAATTGGATTTCCTTTCATATCTGACTTAACATAGGCCTTGATTATCTTGACAAGGTCACCAGGTTTCAGGTTCTCTATTCCAGGAATGTTTGCTTTCTCATCCCATAACTTTACTTGAGCTCTAGAGTCTCCATCATATACAGTCATTGTTCTTAGAAAGAACTGTGAACCATCCTTTCTAGAAAACTGTCTTACTGGATAAACATTCATGATACGTGTGGCAAGTGTGATTTCCTTGGCACCAACATAGAGATCCTTTAGTCCCATCTCAACCTTGAGTGGCTCGCTCAGAGAGACTCCAAGATCAGATGCTATTAAAAACAGCGCTCCTTGGTCGGTAAGATAACCTGCACCTATCTTATCCTTTTTCTTTTGGATCATTTCCTCAATCTCCTTTCGAGAATGTTCCGGCTTTTGCTCCAAGAGTTTGCTCATCAAAGATTCAAATTCTGACAATCAAGTCAGATAGAAAGAGTGTCTTAATAAAAATTTCATTACCTAAATTAGTGGGATAAAACGAGATCAATTAATGTACTGCCTTGAGGTAAATTCACTTTCAAAATCATATGGAAACTCTATGGCAGTAGACGGTATTGATCTCCAAGTAGACTCGGGAAAGATATTTGGATTCCTAGGGCCCAATGGTGCTGGAAAGACGACTACAATAAAATTACTAACTACATTGGTTTTGCCAAGCAGTGGAAAGATTACTGTTCTTGGTATTGATGCTATAAAAAATCCAATCCAAGTTAGAAAAAGGATAGGAGTGGTGTTACAACAACCAAGCTATGAGCCTACTTTGAGTGTGGAAAAATCGCTTGAAAAATATGGAATGATGTGGAATGTAGAGAAAAAGACTCGTAAAGTTAGGGTTGAAGAATTATTATCTGCATTTGATCTTGTGGATATTAGAAAGAAAAAAAATGATGATCTGTCCATAGGGCAGAGGCGCAGAGTACAGGTAGCAAGAGAGTTCATGCATGACATGGATCTATTGTTTTTGGACGAACCCACAGTAGGGCTTGACCCATCTGCACGTCGTGGCCTGCTTGATTTTATAAAAAGAAAGGTCAAAGAAGGGCTAACAATATTCTTTACCACTCACATTCTTGAAGAAGCAGAGTATCTTTGTGACCAGATTGCAATAATAAACAAGGGAAAGATAATTGCTATAGACACTCCTGGAGAACTCAAAAATAAGTTTGGTCGAGAAAAAACAATAAAGATTCATTTGCAGCCAGTAAAAAACATCTCGGAATTTTTATCAGGGATAAAAGATTGCAAAATAGAATATGATCCTGCTACTATAATTACAATCCACTCAAGTGAATCAGAACAAGTGCTTCAAGAAATTTTGAAAATACTTGCATCAAACAATATATCAATACAAGACCTTAGCGTTGTACCAACTAGTTTGGAAGAAATATTTCTTACAATGGTGAAAGACTCTAATGCATCCAGTAATACGTCTAGTAAATAGAAATCTTACAGTATCACTAAACATGGGTTTTGTGATATGGCAGGTAATCTTTCCTCTCATTTACATTTTCGTTGCAGGTTTTGCATATACTGCATTAATTCACGGAGTTCAATTTGGAAACAAGAATCTTGACTATCCGGCTTTTATTTCTTCAGGAATGATTGGTTTTAACATAATGAACAGCACACTAATTTCTGGAATTATTATTTGGAATGACAGAAGACATGGAATGTTTGAGCAAATATTGGTTGGACCTTTCACTAGGGCTCAATACATACTAAGTAATGTATACACAATTGCAATAATAGGTCTGGTTAGTGCGGGTCTTATTTCTGCTATAGGATATCCATTGTTTTTCAAATCAGTCGAGTTTAATTTTCTTACTATACCTCTTGTGATATTTGCTTCTGTTACCGGTTCAATCCTTTTTGGATCAATTGCATCTATCATTTCAACTAGATTAAGATCAAGTGAGGGATTCAATATTGTAATAAACACGGTTTTTCTCTTTTTTGCATTTGTAAGCACTGCATTCTACCCAGCAGAAGGTGCTCCAAAAATTCTATCAACTGCCTTTTACTTGAATCCTCTAACATATCTGGTAGATGTTGTAAGGGCAGGAATTTTTGGTAATTTTAACTCATTTGTTGGAATAGAGATGGTTATACTACTAGTCGGTGCTGGAACATTATTTGCAATAGCTACTAGACTGCTTTCGAGACTTGAAATATGAAAAATAGCCCGGCCCAGATTCGAACTGGGGTCAAGGGCTCCAAAGGCCCCTATGCTTGACCGCTACATTCGGCGGAAATCCTCTACCGGGCTGCCGGGCGTTCAATCTTGAATTGAATTCCTTTATAATGTTATTTAGAAAGTGGAAATATCGGAAATCTTGTATTTGATTATCTTTAAGTTTCAGAGAATATGATGAACTAAATCTTGCAACAACTTTAATTGGAATATGAAAAAAGTTTCGTATGAACAAAACTGTTGCCAAGATTTACTAGTATATTTCAAGTTCTAACAGAATAGATTATACAAAGTCAGAGGGATTATTGCATTGACAGAGATGCAAGAGAAAACATTCCTCTATGATACAAAGAGCCTGACTTATGAGCAGACTAAACAAATGGCCCAGTTTAGAACTCATAATAAAAGACGGCCAAGACGAAAGGATGGCAATCATCTCAAGAATTACAGAAGGCCAAAATGTGTTGGATATGGGCTGTAACATAGGAAGACTTTCCTTGGTATTGGCCGAAAAAGGCCATCACGTAATTGGAATGGACTGACTACCAAAAGCAATAGAGAAAGCCCAAGAGTTTTGTAGCCATAAAAACATCAAATACACAACAGAGAATATCTTTGAAAATCATGATTATGATAATTTTTTTGATTCAATAATTTTTGCGAGACCATAGAACACGTGGACGAACCATTGCTTATCTGAAATCATTTCATAGACTGTTAAAAACCTGTGGGTGTTTGATAATATTCACGCCAAATGCATGTTCTATAAAAAATATGTTTTTTGAATTAAGTTATAGAAAAAAGGAAAAGCGAAGAAAAATCCTAAGTGAGCTTTCACTTCACCAATCATTTTCAGGAATTCAATTGGAGCACTTGTAATGCCTGGGACTTTGTAACAATAATAAAACTTTTGGAGAGATCAGGATTTGATGTAAAAGAAGAATATTATTCTGGAGGAATACAATTCAAGATTCCAAAACTTGGAGCTTTTACAATAACAAGTAAGACGATGTTGAAACCTTTAGAATCACTCCAAACTACAATGATAGTCAAGGCAGTAAAATCCAAATAAATACATCTATGAGCGACTCATCACAGAAAAATTCTTGAAAGTAAAACTAGTTACAACACTCAAATTTATTCAGTTAACACTACTGGTACATGTTTAGCTATTTTTCTCAAAACTAGATTTTGCCAATAATCTTTTTGATTAGTTTAATTAATTTATGATTAATGCCAAAAAAGATATGTACCTTAACAAAATTGCCTTTAATATTATTCATATTTCGGGTTAGATTGCAATATTTTCTGGTATAGATCACCAAAAATGAACCCAATTTTGTAAAATCTTTATCAAAGTAGTATGAATTATTCACAAATTTGTCTCATGAATTCAAAATAAAATAGTTTAGAGTAAATTTATGAACAAATCGTCCATTATGCTTATATATCAAATTCCGACCAAAAATTACAATAACTATGTACAACGAAATATTACGAAAAATAACTAGTCTAACACTATTAACAATACTTGTTGCTAGCAGTGCTGTAGTGGGATTGCCAAACGCAATGCCACAAGCTCATGCAGCAACAAATGCAAACTTGTTTGTTTCTGCTGAAAATTCCCAGTACAATAATTACTTTTCTGGTCCACAGGTTATCCAGGTGGTTGTAGCTGATCCTGATATTAACAGATTAGATCAAGCATATGGTGAACCTATTGTTACCATCAACGGTAAGAGACTGAGAATGATGCAGGCAACAGACGGAAATTGGTATGGATACTTTGCAGATAGAAATCAAGCAATTGCAGCATCAAATACTGCAGTACTTTCTGGTAAAGGCCTCAACTTTGGTGGATTCTGTAGTTCTACAAGTGCATTCAGCCCCTTGGCTGGTGTTAACTTTGCAGACACAAAGGGATTCACAATTGCAAGAGGTGGATTTGGTTCAACTAATCACACAGCAGGAACGATCACATCAGCTGGTCTTCCAGCATGTACAAATGTTGTCGGTACATTAACCGCAAAACAAATGGAACATGTTGTAAGACAGAACAAGACTCTGAACACTAATACAAACGGATTTGGTGGTCCAGTTGTAGGTTCTATTGACAACTACATTAACGCATGGCCAATAATCCAACTTTACGATTTCGCAGGATTCCCAGCAACAGTAACTGTTGACTATCAAAAGTCTGGTGGTGATCAAATTGTCAACTTGACATTTGACAGGATTCCAGATAATCTAATCTCTACGACTCTAGATAGAACGGCGTATCCACAAAACTCTCAAGTATTCACAACCATAAATGACCCACAACTTAACATCGACCCAACCGAGGAAGACTCGTGGACATGGGGT
>CAZIHN010000024.1:0-13775 GCA_964538845.1 uncultured Nitrosopumilaceae archaeon
TCCGTCTTGTTTCCTGCAATGTTATCTACCTTTAATATCTTTGCTTTGAGTTCCATTTCATTTGGGACAGTAGCTGTATATTCCACTAGTCTGCAGCCAGTTGGAAACCTGTAAGAGTAAGTCCTATAGGGTTCCTCCCAGTCGTATTCAAGTATTAGTACCCTTCTCTTTTTTGGTGGGATTGGTTTGTTTAGCTGAACATTGAATTCCTTCTTAAACGGAGTATTTACATTGACGGACAAGATTTCTAGAAAGTTGTTATTGTCATCTCTTATAGTAACATTGAGGTCACTGAATTCCTTTGGAGTGTCCCCGTCGAGAAAATAAAAGACCTGATTCATTGGATCCTTTGATATGTTTACAACATCCCACAACATCACGTGCCGGGTAAGCCATGTCTTTGGGTTTAATACTTCAAATTTTAAGCTGATTTTATTGAATGCAAAGTTATTTACGGCCCGTATGCCTTTTTGTAAATCAGGTGTCAATGCCCTCTTCTTTGTTGGAAAGGCCTTGTTGCCAAAACCTGAACCATAAATATTGTAAATTGTCAGTTCCTCCCCATGTTTTATGTTGAAATTTCCAATGCTGTGTAGAATCTTGCCATATTCAGGAGATAGTTTTCGCAAGTTGTCAGCAATCTGTGCAGAAGCTGCAATATTCATAGGACCGCACAAGTCCATAACTCGTCTGGTAAGTATTATTCCAGGACCCCAGACGTTATCTTTACCGTTTAAATCTTTAACAAAATAAACAGGCCCCATGTCAATACCTATTCTGATATAGAGTTTCTCCTTTTCATTTTTTGTTTCATTGTATCTAAATAATGATTTGTGTAGCTCGATTGCGAGATTTAATGGCTCTTCTGCACTATCTCTAAAACCAACTGCCACACCATCCCCTACTGGCAAAATAATAGTTGACGCCAAGTCTCGTTTTCTAAAGGATTCAGTTCGTGACATTAGCTCATTTAGAACAACAATTTTTTGTACTTGCTCTTTTGTTGGTGTGGTTGGGTTAGAACCTCCGACAATATCTGTAAACATCCAGTGATAGGTCCTTGCAAGTGATTGCACATCTTCGAAGCCTTCGACTTCCTCTCCCTTGAGAGCACGATACAATTTAGTTACAAAAACAACAGAACATTGATTGAGTAGTTCGCAACTGTTCAAAGACGTTTTAGGTGGAATCTTTAGATGGTGCCTTTTTATCTCCTTTAGAACCCAATCTTTACCTCTGCGAGTTTCTCCAAGTATACCAAGGATCTCTGCGATAAGATTGGTCTTTGATAACGAGTTTGATTTTTTGTCATACTGTTTGATTTGCAATATTGTTAGTTCAATAGGAATTCATGTATTCAAGTTTAACGTTCATCTAGATTTTTTCAAATAGTCCTCAAAAATACTAGATCACCCTCTTGAATATTTCCCAAGCAAAGTAGATTGTGCAATAATGTGTCCAGTCATTCCATTTTCGACATCCTGTTTTGCTGGAGGTCCTTGGAATTCCAAATTATAATCCAACGCATACAATTTGAAATAATAATGATGCTCTCCAGATGGTGGACAGGGACCAATATATTCAGGAGTTCCTCGCCCGTTCAAACCCAGAGGAAACATTTTCTTTTCATCTTCTGATATTTCTGTAGTATTTGTAGGAATGTTCCATACAACCCAGTGCACAAAGGTCCGAGGTTTTACATCCGGGTCATCAACAATCAAGACAAGACTTTTTGCATTTTGTGGAACATTTGATATTGAAAGTTGTGGTGAAGTGTTATTTCCGTCACAAGTATATTGGCGCGGTATTGTTCCATTATTTTCAAATGCATTACTTGTTAACAATATACTTTGACCTTGATTAATCTTGATTATATTTACTTGTACGAGATACTGTATAGCATTTACAAAATCATTGTCGGTTATCATTCCATCTGACCACCAACCAGCAGTAGCTTTTATCCACGATGGTATATTTGATTGAGAGTTTGTTGTTTGTATTTGTGGTACTTTAATGATTCCCTGTTCAATCAGATACTGGATTGCTTTAACAAAATCAGAATCTTGTATCTTGTTCTTAGACCATAGCATTGCAATATTTTTTATCCAAGAAGGAACAAGAGTTTCATCGGCAAAAACAACACTGGGTATTATAAGACTAATTGCCAGAACTGCTGCCAAAATAACCTTCATGCAAAAATCTTGTCTTGGTTTCAATTAAAACCAATCTAATTAGTTTCTAGAACTATTACAAAATTATCCAAAAATACACGCTAATTTATTAAATCACGAAATGGGCCAGTTTGTTTCACATACTGGACATTTTCCACGGTACCCATTATAACGAGGTTCCCAGTAAACCTCACTAATCGCTCCGCAGTTAAAACACAATAAAATTTCTTCATTTGTACCAGCATCTACCTTTTCTTGGATATCTTTTGATAGGGTTCTTCTTTTCACTAGTATATTGCAGACAAAAGATCCTCATATCAAGTAATCAGCTGATATCATGAGAACTAAGCTAATTGGTTGAATCTAGGTAATAACCAAGTTTTTCGTATATGATACCATGAGCCTCAAACCATTACAAGTGGAATGCATGAGTTGTGGAAGCCTCGACGCATTGGTTTACCGAGAGAAAAAATACCATGGTTTACGAAGTAGGTGTCCTAAATGCGGATCAGACTACCCAGAATCATGATAGTGTCATAATTGCCCTACGGTAAGTGGACCGAAAGTGTGTGCTAGAGGGCAATTTCCATATTGTTAATTAAATTTGAGTTTTCTTGCATCTAGCTCAGATAGTATCAGACAAGTAGAAGAAAATGAAGCAGATGGTATGTATTAAAAAATACTTGCAAGTTCTTAATTGCCATTACTTGAAGTCAAACTCAGGAATTGTAGGTAACTGTAGAAGGAATACATCACCACAAACCCATTTCCAACCTTCTAACATCACTACAATTTCATTTTTTTCAATAGGAAGCATACGACAATTGGTTTTATAGTCAATAGGAAAGTGCGACTCATTTTTTAGCCAACCCTCTTTTGAATGCCTTGAAACTTTTATCTTTCTTATTTAGGACCTTAGTTGCAGTCGTATTAATTACCTCGGTAAAACTTTTCTTTAGTTCTTCTTTTTCTTCGTCTGACATTTTGCTCCAAATAATTTCCAGATTAATCTTTTCCCTTAGTTCTTTTCCAAGCATACTGTCTGAAGTCATGGCATCAGAATAAATTTGGAATAGCCTTAGATATGAAAACTTGTCCATGCAGTCACTATCACCGGTTTAATTTTTTCTCTTTATAGATAAGATAGGTTTGAATTAAAAATGACATAAAATCTCCAATTTGAGCATTATTAGAAAATATTTGCTCTCATTTTATTTATCATTGTGGTATCTATCATAAGAAAAATTTTAGTAAAGTATTATGAAGAAACCTAATAGATTTTAAAAATAATCTCCTAAAGGACCAGAGCTGTCAAAGCCTTAGCTATCAAGAAATAGCCTGCAAATACTCATTCATTGAAGAGATGTTCTTTGAAAAGTAAGATCCTTCTTTAAATACCAGTTACACGTATTATTACCAGAATCTGGCAGCGAAAGATTCAGTAGTTGCAATGACTACGCCAAAAACTGCTAGTCCAAAAGTGACTAAACCCAAGAATGGTGGAATTTTATCCGCTAATTCTTCAAGGGTTGAATATTTTATGTAATCTTTAAAGATTTTAATAAAAACAAGAATTCAGACAATACAGTGCCAGTTGATTTAATCAGAACAATTAATCGAGTTGGGAAATGGTCTATGAACCGAGCCATTGGAAGAAGAAGACCATTAATTGCAGTCTTTAGTCTTACACACTATTGTAATTATTTTTGTCCAATGTGTCCTTTTGGGGATTCAGACAAACAAGCCCAACAAAAAATTGCAAGCAAGAACGATCTTACTACAGACCAATGGAAAAAAATTTTTGACAAGGTATCACAATATTGCATCTGGAGTATCATAGAAGGAGGAGAGCCAACCAGCCGTCCGGATTTTATGGAACTTGCACGGTATGTGCACAGCTTGAAACTTCCAATTACCTTGATAACAAACTGCTCACTTTTGCATACTATAGATCTTGATGAACTAAAAAAATACATCCAGTTCATAACATGTTCTATAGATTCCGTATTTGAGGAATCATATTGTAAAGTAAGGGGAGTAAACTCTCAGACATACCAGCGTGTAATGCAAAATCTAAAGCTACTAACAGAACACAAGGTACCACATTACTTTAACTCGGTCATCACAAAATACAACACTCAAGAGTTCATTGACAAGTCGTATTTCCAAAGAGCTAAAGAGTTGGGAGTCAATGCAGTGTCCCTTACCTTTGTAGAGGACAGATCAGATGTAGATTATTCTTTGCTGCCTGACAGGGATACTATGATACAGGTTTGCAAGAGTGTTCTTGAACATATCAAAAGTAAGCAAGTACCACAGCTCATGATTCCACCACAGTACTTTGAGCAGATAATAGAACATGGAAGAGGCGTCTTTGATGAGTGCGGTGTGTGGAAGAGCATCTTTGTAAATGGAAATGGAACTGTAATGGTACCCTGCTGGAAGTTCAATGATCCAAAAAACACCTACAATTTACTAGAAAAGAGCGTCGAAGAGATATGGAATGCTCCCCAGTGGGAGATTGCAAAGACTTGCCATGATTGTGAGGTACTAGGTTGCATATGGTATTCTTCCCAGCCAGTAACTACGTTTGCCCAAAATTACATGCGTGGTTTATCAAAGATGATTAGTCAAAGTGTGCCAGAGATTTCTGCCTAGGTTTTCCTTTTCTTGGCTATTATCAAGTCTACTAGATATCGTAATTCTAGACGTGGATTTACATCTAGCCTCCAAGGGATAAAACTCGGTCTATTTGTGCCCTGGACCAAACTAAACCCAAGTTTGTTAATTTTTTTCCGTAACGACTTTTCATCAAGTTGGTCCCTGAAGGTACTCTTGCCTCTTTCATAGTCGTATGGATCTGACAGTACAACATATTTACTCGATTGTGAACAGATGATTTCTGTTAGTTTGACTGGTTCGATTAATTCTAACACGTTTAGAGCAACTACTAGCTCAAATGAATTTTTGCCAAACGGACTTGCCAGCGAATCTGCAACAAAGAAATCAGCGTTACTAATTTTTCTCCTCTTTGCTTCCAGAAGGACAAAAAAAGATTTGTCAATTCCAAATACAAGTCTGTGATGTTTTGCCAATATTTCAGAGATTGTTCCAATAGAGCATCCGTGTTCTAGAACAAGATCCGAACTTGGAAATTTCGAGATACAATTTTTTATCATCTTGGTAAATGTAAAATTCTTACTCCTCTTGTAAGTCTCAACCCATTTTTTATCCAAATCAGTAGTATCGTCCAAGACTTTACGAATTTTTTGTAGTGATTCTTTGATAATAGATCTAATCTTTTGATTTTTGGCTTGTAACATTAGATAACCGCCTAGCTTTGCTCTTACAGAAAAATACAAAGAAAGATCATCAATCAAAATTGGAATTGATGAAATTATCGGGTATACTCTATTACAATTAGCACACGATAATAGTCCTTCTTCTATCTCGCTTTTTTTCTCAAAGATTGAGATCTCTAATTCATGGCTACATCTAACACATTTTAAATAGAGTAAGCTTGATTCGTGCAATAAAATCTATCAATAGTCCTCAAGATTAAATCTATAACTATTCTAATATCTTGTTTTCTTGGAATGGACCAGAGTTGTACCAGCAATATCTGAAATAATCAAGACACCATTCATGAAACATGGCGTCCTTGCTGTAAAACATCTCTCTCATGTCTGCTATACCGTCAAATGTTGGAAATGCAACACATGCCTCCTTCTCGTTTAAGACAATGACTACGTTAGCGCCCTTTCTCATCTTTCGCTCAACAAGGCCCTTCTCTATCAAGTCCTTCATGCCAAATTTGCTCAATAGTTCCTTTCTGCCCTTTGGAACAATAACTGGATCTGAGAAAATGTAATTGAATGTAACCCCTTTCTTGACTTTGGCAAGTACAGGTTCAATCAAATCTAAAGGAACTTCAGTAAAAATTTGATAAATAAATTTGTCAGCGTTTTTGTATATTGATTTCCATTGCTCAAGCACTTTGACAAATCCCTTTATCTGCTGCCCTGAAGCAAGAGCGCCAATTCTTTGGATGAATTTCATTGGAACATCACCAAAATAATGGTTTTCGAAATATTTTCTATTTTGTGACAAGAACAGTAAAGAAGGAACCTGGGTACACATTGTCCTTCCATAGGTAGTAAGGTCAAACAATCCATCTTTGTCCTTTACAATAAGCCCTGCAGTAGAAAGTCGCTCAAAATTCCTGTGCACCTCTTGAGCAGTAGCATGCAATTCTTTTGCCATGTTGGATACCTTTGATTTTTTTTCCAATAGCTTGAAGATAATGTTGAGTCTTTGTTCACTAGAAAGTTCTAAAAAGTCACTTGCTGCATTTTCGTAAGTGTCATCCATTGAGAAGGATCTAATACATTATTTATGTAAATCTTGCTACTTGATCTGTTAGACTAAAATAGAATTGAATAATTTTCTTATTTATGATTATAGTAGACTGTAAAGATGTACCTTCACTCAAGTCACCTTTAGCTATCTATACCGCTGATAGGGTTGAAGCTATACCTGCTCTAAAGCTGCATGAATTTGCACTAGCCCCAATAGAGGACGAAGAGATTGATTCTACTAGAGTAATTGGAGCCATCAAGGCATTTCTTGAATCCATTGGAGTCGAAAAGCATTTTGCTGTAATACAAAAGAAGAATGTAATCTCTATTATTTCAGTGGATGATTACAAGCTAGAGTTACCGACTGGTCCCACAGACCAATATTTTTCTTGTATTCATTGTGGTCATGTAACCCAATTTGAGTCAATTCACAATAATCACATGAAGATACATTATTTGTAGAATTTTTACTGGGATATCACATTAAAAAACGAGGGACGAGGCAAACCTTCCATGTAAGAGTGTCCCTTTGACTGGATCTTTGCATGTTCTTGTGTCTTGTGCATGTTTTCAAATTTTTCTTTTGATTCAAACTCTAATAGAATTAGATGTTTGCCATTATGTGATTCTAAAAGTCGTCTTCTAAGAAAACCATCAAACTTGGCAAGTTCCTTGTTTGATTCCGTAATCCACTTTTTGAACTCGTCCAGTTCTCCATTTTTTATTTGAATCTCTGCAATAACTATGAACATGAAACCATCCAATATGAAATACAATAATAGTATTTCCAATATTGCCAAGTCTTGCAAACAAACTCAGTAGCGATAAATAGCGGTTAGATTCGATAGATCTTGTGAACGAGAAAATGATGATATTTGGTGCAATTGCAGCTGCGGCAATCGTTATGACAACAGCAGTTTTTCCTGTTTGGAATCTATTTCCCACGATGGTTACAAATAAAGTTAAAGTAGTTTATGTTGACTCGACTGGTTGTACTATAGAAACGCCAGAGGGAATTATAACAAAGATACCGTCTTGTAATAATGCCAAAGCTGGAGAAAATATCACGGCATCATATGATGCTAAAATTGCAGAAAGACACAAACAAATCTAGGTCATCAGAGTAGTTTTAGATCTTTTGTGACCTTGTCAATTTCTTCTTCTGGTGCAGGTCCTATTGAGATACAGGTTACTGTTCCTGGTTCTATCTGTGTGTGACCCGCATCAGTGACTTCAGACCATGGTAATCCAAGCGATATTGCATGTTTTTTTACCTGATCTAACTCTTGCAAGCTTGTAACCTTGACAACTACCTTTTCTTGGCCATAACTTTCCCATTGGTCAAACCATTCTCTCTTTGATTTTCTCACATGCTCGGCTCCCAAAACACATGCATGTCCTACTTGAGCTGCTATCTTGCCAACACCCATTCCAAGATCTTTTCTTACTACTATTACCTGCTTAATTGAACCCATGTTAACTTGCAATAATACTAGTAAATGTTAAACTTTTGATAGGTAGGAAATGACAAAAATGTTTTCAAGTAGAGCTCTAGTTGTTGGACATAGTTCGCCATCTTCTCCGAGTCCTACGTATTACTCACTAGAATGATCCACCTCTGGATGTAGATTCTAAAGTTCGCATTCTCTCTAACTCTAGTTTTAGTCTCCTGTATTTTCTTAGATTTTTTACATCTCTGTAATTGACTCCTTTGACAACTGTTTTAATATTTGGACATTTATCTGAGATCGAAGTGTTTCAGATTTGAAGGATTATACCCTCTTTGGTAAAATTATTGATAGCAACAAAAATCCATTGAGTGGAGCACATGTTATTGCCTATGATGAGGATTTTCTAAAGTCTGGAGATTTTTTAGGAGATTCTACAACAGACTCTGGAGGTCTTTTCAGGATTACTTTTGACCAGTCAAAATTTAAAAAACCATGGGAGATTCTTGAAGGAAGACCTGATGTGATATTAACCGTACAGGACTCAGCAGGAAAACAAATCCTGAAGACTGGTGTAATGAAGACAGATAAAGAAATCTGGTATCATATCAAGGTCTCTGATACTCGTATAGAACCCAATGCAAAAGACATCTACTCCGATAATTTTCGTCGGATTCTTGGGACCTTAAACGAAGTGGGTGCAAATATTGGGTTAGAAAACAGAATTAATCTTAATGCTCTCAAGAATATGAATTTGCAACAAGAGATTAAAGATAGCATCCAAAATTATGTCGATGGGTATAATGATAGGCAACATAACTTTCAGAATCTAATGTCTGCAGTTAGTGGACTGGTAAATGCCACATTAGAGGAATACCATCTAGGGATAATAGGTTATGACGGGCCACAAGTACCTAGACAGCCCAGGCGTACAGACTATGTACAGGCAATTATGTGGCCTAGAAAGGAGACTTTTAGATGGGAATAATCTTTGGGCTAGACGATAATTCTAGAATAAGAAATGAAAAATATCAAACAGTAAAAGAAGATGTAGTAGAAAATACTGATGTTTGTATTATCGGTTCAGGAGCAGCAGGTGCAGTGCTTGCAAAAGAACTAGTCGAGGCAGGACTCCGAGTGGTTCTACTTGAGAAGGGTGGATATTATGAAGGAAAGGATATGAACCAGAGAGATGCAGACATGCTGCCTCTTCTGTGGAAGAACTCTGGTTTTAATTTTGATGATAATCTCAAAATTGCAATAGCACAGGGTTCTTGCCTTGGCGGTTCAACTATAATAAATGATGCAGTGTGCTTTGACCCTCCACAACGTGTTCGTGAAGAATGGAAAAGTATGGGTGTAAACTTTAGCGATGATGAATGGTCAGAACACGCAAAACGAGTAAATCAAATTCTTTCAGTGTCTGAGGTGGCAGATACTGAGCTTAACAGAAACAATCTGATGTTAAGAGAGGGTGCAGAAAAACTCAACTTTAGTGATCATAGAAAGAATCACAGAAACTGCATTAACTGCATGCAATGTGGATTCTGTCATCTTGGATGTCACTATGAAACAAAACAAAATGTTCTTGTTACTTACCTTCACCGGGCACTAGCAGGCGAGGATTCAATGTTGCATATCTATTGTAACTGTGATGCAAATGTAATATCATACACAGATGGTAATTCGATACAATCTACTGTAAACGGGGTAGAGGGTGATTTTGTAGGACCTGATGGAGTAAAAAGCTACAGGATAAGGATAAACTCCAAGATAGTTATAACAAGTGCAGGTACGATAGCTTCCTCAAAATTACTTCTTCAAAATGGAATTGCACAAAAAACTGCCGGAAGAGGTCTGTGTCTGCATCCTGCTCCATTTATGATGGGAGATTTTGATTATGAGATTAAGGGAAATCAAGGAATTCCTATGGCCTATACCGTTCATGACTTTGGTGTCACCCGCACTTCAGACAAAACAAGAAAAGACTGGAATTTTGACGATGGTGGAGAGTTTCTTATTGAGAGCATTTTTCTTCCAATTCTCCAGTTTTCGATATCTATACCTGCAGGTCCTGGAGAGCATCAGCAGCTTTTAGAGAGGTTCAATAATTACGCAATGGCCGGATTACTAATTCGAGATGGTAACAACGGCAGAGTTTCACTAACCCCAACTGGAAGGACAAGTATAACTTATGATCTTGGCCAAAAGGAGTTAAAATCCATGGCAAAGGGAATGGAGATATTAGCAAAAATGTGGTTTGCTCTTGGAGCAAAGCAAATTGTCAGTTCGCACAGAAACTTGATGATATTAAAAAACGAGAAAGACATTCCAAAGCTTGTTGATAAGGTCTTAAATGATCACAAGAACCTCCTCCTTGGTTCTGCACACCCCCAATCAGGAAACAGAATTGGTCCTAGTCCTGATATTTCTGTGGTGGATAGTGATTGCAAAGTGTATGGATTCAAAAACCTCTTTGTATGCGATGCAAGTGTATTTCCTACGGCAGTTGGTGTAAATCCGCAGGTTACAATAATGACTGTTGCATCAATAATTGCTTCAAGAATAAAAAGAGACTGGAATGCAAAGTATGCGACTATACAAATTACCAACAATAATCTTGGAAAGACTGGTTCTCTTTTGCAACCAATGTACCTACTGAAGAGCAATCTTTCTGACCTTTTTGATTCAATACAAACTAAGTTTGGAGCTAGTATGTTAGTAAATAGTGCAAGTAACATGCCTGATGACACCAATTGGAGTATAGATCTGAACACGCTTGAAATAACAAACAATACACATTGGAAAGGAATTTACCCTCGAGACCATGATCTTGAAAATCTAATCAACATTTATGCTGGAGGATTTTGGAAGAGATTTTCAAAAAGTGGAACAGAAATAGATGGTATTACGCATCCATTTGAAGCAACTGGAGTAAACGCAAAGAACCGGCCAATTGATACTAAACTAGAGGGATTTGGCAATGTTATACTGTTAGAGTATACGGAGCCCCCGTATGACAGATTTTATGACGTGCTCAAGTTTGCAGACGAGAATACGATTCTTGGAAAGGCATTTTCTGCAAAACCTGTCCCAGGAAGAGAGATGATGACATTTTCTATGACACGAAAATATCCATTTGAGTTTATGACTGAAGATGATCACGAAATCTTGTATTCAAAATCAGTAAAACCTGCCCTCAAAGACATGGTGGGAATATGGGAAGGCTACCTCGTTTCAGATTCAACGTGGAGTGATGTTGTTTTCAAGTTTAGGTACTATTTTGATGATTCAACTCTAAAAAATGATTACCTTTTTGGTGGAGTTTTGCTTGGTACTGCAACAGCATTGGACAAGGATGATCACCTAGAAATGCATGACTTGACAGGTCAGATGTTTCATGACGAGATAAGACAGGTAAATAGCGATACCATGATTGGGAGATACTATTCTGAGGAAAATTCTCTTGCGAGATGGCTTGAAAACGGACCAAGTTTTATTCATCTTGACAAAGGAAGAAGCAGCTTTTATCTCCCATACATATTAAAAAGAATTGGAAAGGAATCTGCTTACAAAATTTGGTAAATCAAGAGAGAAGGGCAGATAGTAGTTTCCATGACTGAACAATACTCGGGTGTCTGGTTTTCTAGAATGGAGTACAGGTACAATGCAAGACTAGAAAAGAAAAAGCATGTAATTACTTGGAGTAAAGAGCCAGAGTGTTGGGATTGGAATGGCTGTACAGTATCAGCGGTAAGTATATCTGGAGGAAGGATTAGAGTAATAATCCGAAGTACCAACAAACGTCACAGCAGATACAGGTCAAAAGATGTGTTGATACGTTACATGTATGGTTTTGATATCAGCGATATTTCCGAACCTGAACTTGGTGACTATGGTGAACCTCCGCCAAAAAACTCACCAAACAAGGTGTATGGTCTTAAGAGACAGAGATGGTTTATCCACCTGAGAATTGAGAAAGGTGCAAAGAGTTCCGAGTCACCAGTTGGCGACAAAAACAAAGATTGTTGGATATGGGAATGGGCAGATGGTAGGAAAAAAGAGGAGACTACAGTTTACCAGATTTACAAGATGCTTATGGAAAGAAAAATCAATCCGAATCCAAAGAACGAGATATTTGAGGTTGATGAGATTAAGAACGAAAGTATAATCCCTGTTGTTTACCAACCATCAATAGATTCGTGGAAAAACTTTGTAAGAAGGGTTGACTGTTACAAGTTACCATCTGGAGAATACGAGATTACATTAATTATGGAGGGCGAGCAGCTGCGAATACATGCTTTATTCGAATGGATTTATCGGATTATAAGACGAGAACTTTATCATCGACTCCAAGACGTTGAAACCTTTAAGATACTTTCAAAAAATGTCGATAACAAATCAGACGAATTCATTCCAGAAAATTTTATGTTTTCTGGAATCTATAGTGATGATAACGGAATAGAAGAGGATGATATTCATGGTAATAAATCATATCCGTGGGAGAGAGTTCCAATTCACAAGATAAAATATTATTTTTCAAGTGTAAAACATCCAGTAGTTTTTATTAATACCTCAAATCATGCCTTGGCAGAGCACGATAACAACGAGTATTTGTGGAAGTGGGAGTATGTACCATGGGACAAGGACAGTCCAGTCGAACTTGGAAACAAATCTCGGAAAGAAATAGAAGAATTCTTTCGAAATGGTGGAAAATTAAAGGACCTTGAATAATTTTTCTTTCAAAGGTGATAAAAATAATCTTTTACACCTAAATTTTCTAATTGATTTTTTCACATGCTCTGCTCCCAAGACACTGCATGTCCCACTTGAGCTGCTATCTTGCCAACACCCATCCAAGATCTTTTCTAACTACAATTACTTGTTTTATTGAACCCACGTTAATTTGCAATAATGGTGGCACATGTTAAACTTTTGATTTTTTTCAGAAATTTTTGATTTTTATTTTAAGAATCTTCTTTACAATTCTAACAAATGTCTTTGCAGTTGCCAATGATGTAAGAGCCATTATAGACAAGAGGAAGATTAGACTAGTAAGTTCAATTGTTGTCGGGTTTGAAGAAGCCAATGCTATGAGAACAGAGACAAGGGCACCGAGTACTATGATAGCCGTAATCTTGAGATTGAGATTTCCATTTCGGATGCCTTTGATTGACAGTGTGAGAGGCGAGATGTATACCGCGCCCATCATGGAAACTGCCATCAGGCCTGCAGCCATTGTGCCAAAGTTGCCATTAAACAAAGTGAAGCCCTTTTCTGAAACGGTCAAGATGCCTAAAAGTGGGTATATCGATGTTTTGACTAAATCACGAAGTAATGGGTTCTGTCTTTCATAGTCTGCAACATTTGGACTAAAAGAGTAATACCACTGGTTAAAAACTGTAATAAACTCAGATCCAACACTTGTCTTTAAAAGATGATTATCCCTGAAATCTCTAAGGAATTGGACCTGTGGAGCCAGTTCCGAACCAAATGCTGCTGTTGCAATTAGACAGTGACTGTTGTTTATAGTACATGTTTGGGGAGGATCTCCTGAGTTCAAGGTAATTGTATGGGAAGGATTATTGCAGACACCATCGTAGGTTACAGTATATCCTAGATCATTTTCTATTACATTATAATTGCCTGGAGATAATGACAATGTTACACTACTAGTTGTAATCGGAATATTTACGCTGGTGGGTCCCCCTGTTAATCTAATATTAAAAGATGCAGGGGTGTAACTATTACCAGAATGACCATTGTCGACATTTTTATTTATTGTAAGCTGAATAGTT
>CAZIHN010000024.1:13785-20849 GCA_964538845.1 uncultured Nitrosopumilaceae archaeon
AGAGGGGGAGAAATTACAGTCACATCTGTACCTAGAGAAGTTGCAGTATTAGATGAACTATCTGTTACAGTTACCGTAACAGGAAAAACTCCTGCCGAACTGTAGGGGTGACTTACAGTAGGTGCACTTGTATTAACAACTGCTGAACCATCACCAAAATTCCATGCATAATTATTATACGTATTGCTACCCCCACTAGCTACCTCAGTGAAGGTTACAGTTAGAGGAGCAGGACCAGTTGTTGGGCTCGCGGAAGGAGGAGATGCCACAAGAATTGAACTGGAGCTAGAAGAAGGTGCAGTACAAGTAGTTGCTACGGTCACTGGAATATCATATGTGTCTGATGATGGAGTTCCATCTGTTACAGTAAACCGTACAAGATAAACTCCTTCTGAATTCCATTGATGTGTTACATGTGGAACAGTAGAGGTGGCAGTTCCACCATCACCAAAATCCCATATATATGATAATGGTGGTGAATGCAAATGTGTATCGGTGATACTAAGTACTGTAGGAGATGATTTTACAATACATGATGGACTATGTTGGAAGGTTGGTAAAAATGCAGTTATTGGGATACTTGAGGAACTGGTTAGTGAGCTGGCATCAGTTGCTGTTACCTTTACAACGAAAGTCTGCAAAGTGTCACTCGTAGAAAATGTATGTTTTATTATCGAGTTCCCTGTAGTTGATGGTGTCCCATCTCCAAAATCCCATGTGTAAGAATATGGACTAGTTCCCCCTACCGGATCTGCTTCAAAGTTCACAGTCAAAGGCGATCCTCCCCATGTTGAATTTGCTGTGATCGGTATTCTAAATGCATGTGGAACTTCGGAAATAACCAAGGTGTATTGCTGGGGTGCTATAGGAACTGATGTGCCAGTAACAGATGCCGTCCATGAACCAGGTGATATATTACCTATTACCATTTCAACATTGTTTGTGTGATCAGCACCTAAAGTTGCCGGCTTTCCAGGATTGCTTGGAGATAAAATAAAAGGATGATAAATGTTCCCTAAAGGATCTATTAATGATAGATCAAGGTCATTTTCCAAGTCGGTTAATTGATCGAGGGTTCCCACATCTTTATCATCCCATACTAGAGTTGCCTTGATGTCACCATCTCCAGTAGATTGAAATGGATAAGTTTTAGTGTCTCCCTCATAAACCACGTCATTACCGCCATCGGAATGAATTAGTCTATGGTCTGGAGGAGCAGCTGGGTCATCTAGCGCGACTAAGTCAATAGCAGCTTTTGCATTAATCTCCCCCCACCCATAATAATAGTCTGGACCTGAATTGCCAATATCAGTTGCTGTTTGAATTAGAATCGCCTTGATAGTACTTGGGTATATAGGTATAGGTGTTCCAGGTATAGCAGATGGATGTGTCCCGTCCCACTTTTGGACTATTAGAGTTCCAATACCCGCAGCTACTGGAGTGGAAAAGCTTGTGCCTGGTATAGTTTGGACATAAGGTTGTGAGTCCCCTAGACCATTTCCAAATCCTCTCTTATCTGCGGAAATTAGACCGTGGGAATCATCGTGCGAACCTGGAGCAACGATATCAGGTTTAATCCTTCCATCTTGAGTCGGACCAAATCCAGAGTAATCAGTTATGGGTTCACCGTCTGTATTAATTCCTCCCACCACTATACTGTTCTTTGCAGAAGAAGGTGGATCGGTCATATTGAAATTTGGATCGATGTGAGGATTCCCGTGGTAACCAATATCCCGTAGATGTAATCTATTATTTCCTACAGCTTCAAATATTGGCAACTCTTTGCTATGCGTTCCTATACTAATCATATCGATAATCAAAGATGCCATGTCATAGCCTCCAAGTAATTCGGGATGAAAGTTGGCCAATGCATTAGCACCAAGTGACATTGATGCTAGATTTGCTCCATTATCAATTCCCATAGAAAAGTTTCCATACATTTCAGCTCCGTTATTATTCTGTGCACATCCGGGATGAGGTATAGTCTCACATGAAGGTGGAAGTTCTATTATGTCTGAAGGATTATTAACATAGCCAAATCCAAAAGAAAGTATTTTTGCTCCAGGCGCCATTCCTTTGTAGGTATTTCCAGAAGATGTACTCCCTACCCCACTTCCAGCAAGTGTTCCCGCTACCGAAGTGGCATGGTGGCTAAAAGGTGGATCAAAGACCGTACCATCTTCAAAGATATCTGGAAAAAATTGAATGTTATTGTCTACATGTGCCTCGTCATAAACCATAACTTTTACTCCTCTACCATCCAACCCCAGATCTAGAGCTTGAACCCCATCTACTCCAGAGACATCTCGGGCCCGTGCGTTTTCTGGGGCAAGCGGCGGTCCTACAAAATCAATGAATTTAGTAAATTCCTTTTGTGCAATCAGTTTTATCGAATCTGTTGCGTTTGCGAGATTAAAACTAGCAGTTATTGCAGGAATTTGGGGCACGATAGTATCGTTTTCGCCACTAATTTGACGGATTTCATTCTCTACACTTCCAAGGCTTGAATTCTTGTTCAAGAATATAGTAAGGAAAACTCGATTCTTCTTGTCTACTGCCCACCATGGAATCTTGCCGCTCTGGACCTGATCTAGTGACTTTGATATCTTGTATGTACTATTAAAAGGACCAGCCCATCTTGCAGATTGAACAGTTTTAACATAATCAACATTAGAAACTTTAGAAGAGGCTATGTAGGTATTACCAGTAATGTAATCATTAAGATAAATGCCGTTAGACGCAATTGTATTTACCAATGACAGGTCTGGTAGAGTTGAAAATTGAAGAAGAAAGTGCACAACTTCGTCTGGGTCATGCCCTTGTTTGATCTCTTGAGTTTCGAATTTTTCAGGCGGTATAAAAACTCCAGTTTTCAAAGCAATGCCATAATCATCAACTGGCGATGTAGAGATATTCAAAATGTTCCTAGAATAATTCAAGCCAACTAATTTAGAAGTACTAGGACCCCAGTCGTTATACTCTAAACTGATTTGTTCTCCTCGCTGGACCAAACGATTTCCTAATAATTTTGGAATCTTAATTATTGATTGAAATATCCCAGTGTCTTTGCCAGTCTCTACAAACATGGGAGGATGCGCATCAAAGGCCAGACTTTGTCCACCAAGAGGACCGATGGTTCCTTTGAATGCTTGCGATTCCCATGCTATAAGATCTAATGGAAGAGTTTCAGCTACCTGTGAGTCAAGATTAAGATCAGGATCTACAAGTGTGAGAATCATATCTGAGCCAATAACATATACAGATTTGTCAGATTGAAGTATTCCATTTCTCAAATCAAATGTGGCAGTGTCGTTTGTTGTAAATAATTTACCCCCGATAAAACCACTGTAAGTCACGGTGAGCACGTCACCTTTCATAACACAATAATTTCCAGTCTGTCCACTAGATGACATGAGATGTGGAGTATGCATTCTACCCTCTTCAGGACCAAAACCTTCACCTCCACTAATGGTGTTGTCCCATGGATCAACATGTGGACAATCCAAGCTCTGTGGACCGTCTGTTAGCTTGATTGGCAAGTCTGCTTGAAAAATGCCCGCATCGGGAGAAATTTCACTCATGGGGCCTAGATCTCTTACCGGTTTCCAAGCAGTTGAATTACGAACTGGTAATGAAGTACCATTTAGGTTGACTATAGTTCCATTTTTTATCTCTGGTCCACCGGCTGTTCCCAATAGCATGGATTGGCCTGCTCTTGAAATTTGAAAGGTTACAGGACCGTGCTGTTTATCCATGGCCCCGTAGGCAATTTTTTCTATGTTTGCTACATTATTGTTAAAGTTTCGATCATTAACCCTAATGTGTACAATAACATTCCCGTATTGTAATACATTATTGTGGATGAGTCCTCCCCATTGATTACCTTGACTTGTAATATCTTGATGCAAGGGGAAAACTCCTACAAGGCTTGTTCTGTCTGGTTCGGGTCCAAAGTCTGCACTGCCCTTTGTTATGCCTACTGTTCCAAAAGGGATCGGATAAACAGTCCTATCAAGTGCTATTGAACCAGTGAAATTATGTGGGGAGGGAAAACCAGGAATATATGCAGAAGACAAACTGGCAGGTGCCAATATCAATAAAAAAAGAATAGTAGAACAAAGACCAATAATAGTAAAAAGATTGAATGTCATTTTTGTCAATCCACAAATTTTGAGAAAATAATTATTTTTGTCCTCCTCGTCTGCATTTAACATTTCAAATTACAGCCTTTAAGAATGGGATAAAATAAAAAATTCAATTCTAATTACGTCGGATTGCAACCCAAGCCCCTACAAAACTCATTATTATAGCAGTTACAAATCCAGCTGCAAGAGCAAGCAGCCCCATAGGCGTACATAAAGGATTATTTTGAGGACAAGGAAGATTACCACCCGTATCAACTCGGACATGGATAGTCTGTGAGGCAGTGTTTCCTGCCAAGTCAGTTGCATTAACTTGTATCGCATAGGTAGAGTCGGGTAATGATGGTGTTGTAAATGACCACGAAGTCGTACCAGTAGCTGGTAATACTGAACCAGAATCAATTTTCCAAGTAACTGTTCTTACTGCAACATTGTCCGACGAGTCTCCCGAAACTGTTATTGTAGGAGTATTTGAGACAGAATTGTCTGGAGGTGATGAGATGTTAATTGTTGGAGGTATCGCATCAGTAACTCCACCACTGTTTGTCTCATTACCTCTCTGATCAATCCCTATTTCAGTATCTCCGCCTACAATGGGTCCAGAAGTGAAATATGAACCAGCTCTAAATACTAACGGTAATGTAATAGTACCACCGCCGTTATAAATAAAGTCAGTATCATTAAAACCTGTTAGCAAAGTTGTTTGTGTATCAGTATTGCATCCGGTAATACCGAGTTTGTTAAGATTCTGCGAATACATAGAACCTGGATGACTACCATCTTTATTCCAATCCTCTACCTTATTAGCTGTATCTGACTGTACTGCCCCACCTTCAGACCAGAAGAGCTGCCTCTGTGTACTAGTTGGACATGTTGCTCCTGTATCTGGGTTAGGCGGATTATCAGAAGGATAGGTATAGGATTCAATGTTAGAATCTCCAAGTGAAGGCGTAGTATTTGGTTCATTTAGACCAGTACCTCCTAGGACTTTATTGGAGAAAGCAAGAGGCCTACAGCTATCGGCTGTTTTTCGAAATTCAAATGTATAGGACATTATGCTCAAATAGTTTGGTTTGCAATTATTGTCATCATCTGAACCAGATGTTGGTACTCCTCCGGAGTGAAGCAGACCCAAATTATGACCAAGTTCATGCATTATTGCAGCTTCTTGTTCATCGATGTTGCCTTTGTGATTTGTAAAGTTCCCTAGAGATACCAGAAAATCATTTCCGTATGGTTCACCATACCCAGAAGATCCTTGATCAGGCGATGATCTATAGTTAACAAGCATACCATAATGGAAGACTTGCCTTTTAGCTGTCAAACAATTGTATGCATTGTCTGGAAGATCCATTGTTCCATGGTTTGAAGGTAACTGACTACTTGGACAGATGGTACTATCACCTCCTCTTTCAGCTGTGGTCCCAAAGAAATTTTGTTTTAATGTATTGAAACTTTCAGAAGGTGAACTATTCAAACTGCATGTTGAACCAGCGGCGCCTGTGTCTGTTGAACCCAAGTTAACATGACAAAAGTGGGTCGAAATATCACCACTTGATGTACTTGTACCGTTTTGAATGTGCAGTGCTATTCCGATTTTATCAAAGGCCTGCACTACATCCCAAATTGCTTTTGGATCAGGATCATGGTTATGGAACCAATCTAGTTCCAGGTAAATGTCTTTCTTTCCCGCTACTGGACATACTGAAAGACCGCTATGATCTTGTTGTATAGTTCTCCCAATAACGCATGGAATATTATATTGGTATGTTACTGTACCATGACTGGTATCAGTAAAGCTAACTCGTAACCCAGGAGTGGAACCACTGCTAACTTCCCAATCATCACATATTCCATCAGAGTCATTATCCCCTCCATGTCCATTGCAATTAGTTGGAGCTATTACTTGTGTCATAGCGTAATTTTTACTCGAAAGCCATGCGGCAGGATCATTTGGATTATTTGCAAAAGCTGGAGATAAACTTAAGGAAACCCAAAACAGGACTAAAAGTGGAACAAATAGAAAGAGACGAAATTTGCGCAAACCATCTTTTCTTTGAGTCCTATCTTTTAAGACTTTACTTTTGATCGAGTCTTACCTCACGAAAATTTTCTCATGGTTTATATAATTAAATCTAAAAATGTGTTTTTTGTAATTAAAATCAAAAAATATTACAATGCCTGCCTATTCAAGGAAACAAAGATGAAATATTATGAAGTGAAAGTTTCCATATGGAATTAGGTGAGGCATCTTGAAGGTTTGGCTTTGGATTCTTGCAATTTCATTCATTGGTTTTTACTTGACCACATACCACGATGTTGCCGCATTGACAACAATCTCATGGGATCATCCTCAGTATGACATTAGTGCTGGAGATTCTAAAGCATTTTTTTCTTTTGGACCAGTACAGTTTACTTTAAACGATACCAATCTTAAAGGAAATGGTATCGACTGACAAATTACCGTGCATATCAATCCTACTTCAGACACAAATGGTACCGATTTGGTTCTGACGGAAATTGGTCCAGATACTGGAATCTTTAGAAATACAAATTTTATTTTCGAAAATGAAACCTTCCAAGTTACAACAGGAACCGTTGAAACAGTTGGATTAAAAGATTATTCTCCTCCTGTTTTAAATAAACATCATCATGCTATTGATACAGTAATTAGCGGTCCCCACCAGCCATTTGGTGTTCACGTATTTTCATCAACTGATAACATAACTGGCATTTTTCTCAATTTAACGGAAACTGGAAATAATACCGGATTATTCACAAATACCCTAAGACTTACTAGCGGTCCTTCAATTAATGGTAGTGCAATTAGTGTTCATCCTGGAGATATTGTAAGTATTCAAGATGTGAACCGTTTAGCAATATCTAATGAATTGGTAGAACCAAATCCAGATCCAACAGTTG
>CAZIHN010000025.1:0-19784 GCA_964538845.1 uncultured Nitrosopumilaceae archaeon
GCAGTATGACAAATGAAGAATTGGTAAAACTAGCCGACGCACTTCAAAAATTTGAGGAATTTCTTGCACCTGATCCAAGTTGTTTAGCTCCTTTAGGGGAGGAACCATTATCTAAAGGAATAATGAAATTTTTCAATCCTGAATTTGCTGCGGTATTTCAACGTAATGCATCTGCTTATTCAGGATTTCCATTTGTTGTAGAAATGGGAGTTGCATATGGAGGTGATATTCCTCCCAGCGGGTTGAAGGTTTACCGTTTTGCTAACAGAATACCACTTTTATATGATGAAGGAAGCGATGTAGTCCTCAAAATAGTTAATGAAACTGATTGGAGTCGATATAAAATAAAGGGAGATCCTCCACTAGTCATTGTCTCTCACATTTGTTCAACGAGGATTCCTTACAAAACTGTAGGTAAGGAAAATGTAGCTGATAGACCAGAGATTGAAAGAGAATTGAAGAACGCATTACAATATTTAGCAAGAAAATTGGCAGTACACATGTCAAGACAAGGTGCAGCTGATATGGCTAAAAAGAGAGCAAATCTCTATTCCAAGTACGTACCTCTAATAGCACAATTTGCTACTGAGCTTGCTGAGAAGAAAAAGGAACCAAATTATAAACAGCTTGTAAGGATGGGAAGTGAGATTGAAGAACAAATCTAAGACAAGAACCTCTGAGGCAAGAAAACAACGATTGCTTTCACTATTACAAGAACACGGTATCGATATATACAAAAATCTTGATGAAGGAAAATTTCCCCAATTTGTTATACCTAGTAGATCAGTTAGTAATATCGTCTATGACAAGAAATTACGACAATATATTCTAGGCAGCGGTAGCGCTGTTAGAAGCTCCAGAAATATGTCGCAGTTACGTTCTTACACTCAACTTGCATGGCTTGCTTTTTTTGTCAATAGACTTGTAAGGGAAGGCAAATCATCTACCTTGCGAGACATTTATTATTCTTCTCAGGCATTCAGTATAGATTTCGAGGATCAACCAGAATCAGACAATATTATCGTAGATTTAGAAGCGGTTCTTACCAGTCCACGTGAAGAATTTCATATTTTTCCAGAGGAGAGAAGTAGTGTATTTGGAGATTTAACAGTAGAGTATACTGTTCCAGGATATGAAGGAAAAAGAGTCAATCTCTCAGACCATCCTGATGGATATTTGATAGGTCCTAGCTTGAGCAGTGCTGAACTAGTAGAAACTAGTGCAGAGCTAGTCATAGCAATAGAAAAGGGTGGTCTTTTTACAAGATTTGTTGAAGAAAAAGTTCATAAAAAATTCAAGGCGATCATCGTTGATACTGCCGGACAAGCACCAAGGTCTACGAGAAATCTCTTGAAGAGACTCAACAGTGAGCTTGGATTGCCAGTTGTAATCTTAGCTGACGGAGATGTCTATGGGGAACATATAGCAATGGTAATAAAATCAGGATCTGCAAACGCCGCACATTTGAGAGAATTGACTGTTCCTGATGCAAAATGGTTAGGTGTCTGGGCAACAGACATAGAAAAATACAAGCTCCCTACTATTCCAATGACTGAGGCTGATATCAAGAGAATCTATGACCTTCAGAAGGATCCTAGATATCAAGAGGGAAACTGGAAAAAACAACTTGAGGTCTTCTTGAAATTAAAGAGGAAAGCAGAATTAGAAGCATTTTCAAAATACGGACTTACGAATATTACAGACAAGTATTTACCAGCAAAACTGGAAGAATCAAAGAGCTTCTAATTTCTTAATTCTTAAAGTGAGGACTCCATTTCTGTACTTGAAGTCATGAATTCCCATGTCGGGTGTTGATTCTATTGACACTTCTTTTGAAAAGTGTCCTGATCCTCTTATGTAAAGAATAGAATCGATTAACCTGACAGTTACCTGATCTTCTGGACCGGGGACCTCTGCAACAAATACAATCTCTTTTTCTCCTTTTATCAAATCGTATACCCAATTCTTTGAATCCACTTCCTTTGCCGCGTATTGCGGCTGATTTTCTTTTGTCATTTTCTTTAAGACAGTAACCCAGTATATCATAATTGCAGCAGAAATACCTATCAAGATAAAGCTAACAAATCCGTCTGAGGCTCTCAAAGAAAGGATGTAAACAACGCCTAAGAATAACAAGACCATTAGAGGTATGATAAAACCAAATGATTTGTCATTAGAGTATCTATTCTTGTAGCTTGCCAAGATATTCTATTTAATCAACTCATTATCCAAATATAAACACTCGTAGCATTTTGAGTTTAAATCGATAAAAGTCAATACAAAAACAATTCCGCGTTATGAAATGAATGAGGAGTCTAAGTAGTTTGCCACCTTTTAAACAGTTTATGTTCTATACCAAATTGATCTAAACATTTTCCAATTAAATGATTTATAATTTCATCAACAGTTTTTGGTCTGTTATAGAAACCTGGCATGGCAGGTAATATGACAACACCAGCTCTAGAGAGCTTAAGCATGTTTTCAAGATGTATGCTGGTTAGCGGAGTTTCTCTTGGTACTATGACTAATTTACGTGATTCTTTCATTGTTACTCCTGCGGCGCGAGATATGAGACTTCCTTCATATCCATTAGCTATACTAGAAAGTGTTTTCATACTACAAGGAATAATTATCATTCCATCTGTCCTATGTGTTCCACTTGAAACGCTAGAAGCCATGTTTAAATCGTCGGAATAATTTTCTGCTAACGATTTAACAAAATTGAGATCATAATCTGTTTCTAATGAGAGACATTTCTTAGCCCATTCTGACATTATTAAATGAACATTTATGCTATATTCTTTAAGAACCTCAAGTATTCTTACTCCATACAGAATTCCTGAGCTGCCTGTCAAACCTATAACTAATTTCATGAAAGACTTCTCTCGAATCTATATTTAATTTGAACTATAACATATTTAATTAAGACAAGAATTTTCTCATTATTTGTGAGTGTCAATATTGATACAGTTGAAGAAAAGCTTATTTCAGAACTTGGTTTGTCAGCTCTCCAAGCAAAAGTTTTTGTTCTAGTGATAAAAAAAGGTAAAATGTCTTCCCAAAATATTGCAAATAATCTCCAGATTCCTGAAGCAGAAGCAAAAGAAATAGCTACCAGTTTAATTCAATTAGGAGGATTCATTGATATCACAAAAACTGAATTTGAATCAACTCATCCAAGATTTGCTGTTGTAAATATGTACCGGAGGAGATGTGAAAGAGAAAAAAATCCATTCAAGAAAAATCAATTGGTAGATAACATATCGATTGTTTTAGAAAAACCATATGATGATGCAAGAACTAAATAGAACTAGTAAGGGAATAGGAACGATGTCTCTTGATCAAGATTCTTGTAAACATGAAATAGTTTACTTTGGAGTTACAAATGTAAATTATGAGAAGAGAACTATAGGTTCGGTCGACATCTGGCGTTGTGTGAAATGTAAGAAAATATTCTGTGAGGAAAAACAACTTGGAATTGAAAGTATTGTCGATTATGTGGGAATGCCAAAAATATCATCTGATCAAAAGTGGTCAGTACTTTTATGTAATCTAAAGAAACACAAAGAGAAATGGAAACTTGTCAAAATTAGACAAGAAGATGAAATTCAACATGAATGTTTAGATGAGAAGGTAATAATGCTCAAGGTGAAGGATTTTAAGATTCAGGATGATAAACATTGGAATTTTCTAATAGAAAGCTCCATAAACAAAGCCATAGAAATCTAAGTTTCTTATGGATATTATAGTTAGAATTAATAATGTTCACGGAAGTCAGATTGCTGCTAAAATAACTGGTATATTTGATATTGGTAAAAATTCCTTCAAATTCCAGGCAATAGCATTTGGCAGAATTGGGGGTCACAACATTGGAGCAAAGCTATCCAAGGCAACGCAAAAACAACTTGAAGATCTTGGATATAATGTTGATGAAGTAATAGATGAATTACAAAAAAAACTTGTCCATGGAGATATAATATTACCTGAAGGACTCAAAAAAGAATCGTTTGCAGATATTTAAAACTGAGCTTCTTCTAAAGCTTTGTGGCACGAACAACTACGTTGTTGAGGTATCAAACCAATTGTCTGTGAAAGTATATTCTTTGTAATTTCTACATTCTTGGACAAGGTTTCCAAAACTTCTTTGGCGGTAACTGGTTTATCTGACCAAACATCATAATCAGTAATGGTTGAGATTGAGACATAGCACATCTGAGCTTCTCGTGCAAGTTGACATTCAGGAACTAATGTCATACCTATAATATCTGCACCAAGAACATTTTTATAGAATTTAGATTCGGCCCGTGTTGAAAATCTGGGACCTTCGATACATATGTAGGTAGCATCTTTGTGCAGATGACGATTGATCTTTTCTGCTCCTTGCATAACTATATTCTGAAGTTCAGGGCAAAACGGATCGGCTACCGATATATGAATAACCTTCCCATTTTCAAAAAATGTAGTTTTTCGTGATTTTGTAAAATCAATAAATTGGGATGGGAGCACCACGTCACCTGGATTTAATTCCTGTTTTAGACTTCCTACTGCAGAAGGAGCAATAATTCGTTTAATGCCCATCTCTTTGAACGCCCAAATATTTGCTCTATAATTTATTAAATGAGGTGGTAAGGTATGTTTCTTACCATGTCGTGGCATGAATGCGACTTTTCTTTTGTTGTAAATTCCTACCGTTATGGAATCCGAAGTCTTTCCAAATGGTGTATCTACAGTAATCTCCTTACTTTCTGTAAGCAAACCCGAATCATAAATTCCAGTACCACCAAAGATTCCTAACTCTGCTCGTTCTATCAATATTTCACCAGAGAAGTATATCGATAGCCCTTTATCGCTTTAGATCCTTTTAATTCAGTTAGCTCTATTATGAAACCTAAACCTGTAACCTTGCCCCCTATCTTTTCAATTAATTTTGCAGCAGCTTTAGCTGTTCCTCCAGTTGCAAGCAAATCATCACAAATGAATACCTTTTGTCCTTTTTCTATGGCGTCAATTTGAATTTCCATAGTCGCGGTTCCATATTCTATATTGTAAGATATCTTGTGTATTGCGCCGGGTAATTTTCCTTCCTTTCTAATCATTATCATTCCTTTATTGTATTTTAGAGCTAACATACAAGCAAGAGGGAATCCTCTTGATTCTATACCTGCAAAAATATCTACATCGTTTGGATGTATTACCTTCATGAACTCATCAACTACCTTTGAAAGGGCCGAAGGATCTCTTAACAAGGGACTTATATCTCTAAATAAAATTCCTTTTTTTGGAAAGTTTGGAATTTCTGATATTTTATCTCTTAGATTCACAAATCGTTCACAAAGGGTCGATATAAAAAATATTACTAAAGGTATCTATTGAATTGCTAAACTAGTCGTTGTCTTACCCTTGGGAGAGGAGACTTGAATGCTATATGATCCTGGATTAAATGTCTGTGGAACCTTCCAAACGGTGCTGAAATCACCTGTATTTGTTGATGTAATTTGAAGAGTCACAGCCGCTGTACCATTCGAGTCAAGTATTTTTATAGATAGATCTGAGGAAGGACCTGCGTCAGTTCCTGAAATTGCTACTGTATCGCCTTTTGCATACACGCCAGGACTTCTATCTAGAACCAATGTAATTCCTTGAGTAGCTGATTTCACTGGTAAATCTACGCTAGTATGAGTCAAACCACTAGAGGCTGCCAACTTCCATACTCCTGGTGATGCACCAGGTGGTATTCTGAAATCAAAAGAAGAAAAATGGCCAGTTTTATCTGTAAATGTTTGTAGGGATTTTACAACAACGCTGTTTGGATCGGTCAATGTAAGGGTAAGAATTGTATTTCCATTAGATGATCCGATTAAAATTATATAATCTCCAGGGACGTACACATCTTTAACAGTAGACATTTTAATTTGTCCTGAACCTATGGTGAGGCCTACAGAAAATTCCTGTACCACTTTGTCTTCTCCTCTAGTAATGACTGCAGAATAAACCCCTGGCGTGTAAGCAGTCAAGTTGAAGGAATAAGTTGCCAAACCATCCCCACCTAAAGTTATTGAGTCTGCAAACTTTTGTTGATCAGATGGATCAACTATTACAAGGTTGAGTGTAGAGGAGGAAGGACCTGAAATATTTATTACGGGTTTCTCGGTGTTTTGATAGTTCAACTTGTCTAATTTTGCAGTAAGTTGTGGTACTGGATCTTCGCCTACTCCAAAGTAAAGTGGGATCTCGTCATTGCCCTGCGTGACTGTTACAACATAAGTTCCTTTTATTGCAGAATCATCTAATTTGTACGATATTGTTACTTTACCATCAGCAGTGACATTTACATCCTTTGTATAAACTTGGAGACCAGACGGGTCGGAGATGACAAAAAATACAATCTGATTCGAAATTGATGTACCGTTTATTAATACAGTCTGTCCTGGTTCATATCTTTGTGATGACGCAGAAATTTCAATCTGATGGGTTGAGACAACACTATAATCTTTGAACACCTCGTTTGTTCCATCTGATACTGTTACCCTGTATTTGCCAAATGCTCTATCAATTGGAATAGTATTTGATATAGAATATGTCCCGTTCTGTCCAGCATGTGCAGTATAAGATGTTATTGTGTCATTACTAATTAAATCAATAAGGGAAATGGTAACCGTGTTGCCTGAACTTGCTGATCCGGAAATCATTTGTTTATCTCCTCGATGATAAATGGCACCAACATTTACTGTTAGAGCTACATTCTGATTGGTACTACGGCTCAATGGAACTGGTTTGACATTGGTTGTAAATGTCCTCTGATTCCCCCCCTTATCCTTTAGAACAAAGGTAACACTTCCAGGTTGAAGAGTATCAGGTATCTGTGCAGTAACAACAAAGTTTCCATTTGTATTAGCTGAAAATGAGCTCATCTGGGTAGATCCCGCATAGAGATCTAGGTTAGCAAGCGAGGAGAATCCTTGGCCAACTACTCTGACGTTAAAACCTGGAGCAGGTATTGAAGGAATTAGTCTAAAATTCGACGAGTCTATGATGCCATGGGTTTGAGAAGTCGATTCTGAATTACCATTATTTTGTGAATTACCATTATTTTGTGAATTACCATTATTTTGTGAATTAATGTTGCCATTTCCTAATTCAGCATTATTATCGTCTAATGCCCTCCAATTCATCAGAGGTGAAGTTTGATCTGAGGTTACTTCAAAGATAATCGAGTCCCCAGGCTTTAGTGGATTATTTGAGATAAAAGTCACTGTATTGGTTGATGTTTTTTTGCCAGACCATCCATTGGTCAGCTTGAATGTCTTGAACATACCACCATTTATTTGTAAAATAAATGAAGCAACATCCGAAGTACTAGCTGCATTATTTGAAACATGAATTTCAGTTTTATCTTGTACATTTGTAGCAATCACTGACACAAAACCTTCAACAGCATTTGCTTGATGTACTGAATATGTTGAAAGACATCCAATAACAACTAAAACAAGTAGAATAACTGATTTAATTAGCATTTTACTCATACCCTGAAGAATCTGACTCTCAATTAAATCTTAATAAGAAATTATACTTTTTTCTAATTGTCCAGTATAATTTAATAGTAAAGTACAAATGCAGATGCTTTTTTAGCGTGTAAAAGCAACAGATGTCTGTGAAACCATATTCTGATTCTGTCTTATCCTCTCTGCAATTAGCCTGTAAATTGACCTAAACTGGTCCTTAGTTTTATCTGATAAAAAGTCCGTTTCACCTAGAGAAATTTTTTCACAAATATATCTACAGATCTCTTCTCTATCGAACTTTTCCCATCCCAAATGATGATTTTCTTTCCAAATTTCATTTAGGTTATCTATGATACTTTTTTTACCCTTACTTAATACCATCTCTTTTGTCAATGATTTGTATCCCTCTTTTCTTAGCTTAACTTCATATGTTTGGTTTACTGCATAAAGATAATCGTCATCTATCATAAGATCTTCAGAATATGACTTTGGATTTCCACCTAACTCATAGAAAATCATTTGAACTGATTTGAAACCATTGGATTGAAGATGTGTTGCAATTTGTTTAGATTCCTCGGTATTGTCTAAAAGGATAAAGGTGTCATATCCGTGATTTCTATAAAATATTGCAAGAGACATAACTGAATTTTTGTTATATGCTGGCACAATGTTTAGCGGGTTCATAGAAAGGTTTGGATCCTTTAGGAACTTGTCAAATCCATTAAGATACATGCAATCAGACATGGTTTCTACTATTATTACTGGTCTTGAGTTAAAACCAATTTGACTATCCACAATAGATTCAACGAGACCTCTTGCTAGTCCATAGAGGATTGGGATAAGAGTTTGGTCGTCTGCTTTCCAATAATCGTAATAGATCTTGCTCAGATGAAGTCTTTTGTCAAGCTCTACTACAAGAAGATGGCCTGGTGTATAGTCAAATATCATAAAAGGTGAGTGAGTAGCGTATAGAATTTGGTTAGATCCTGCAAGACCTTTGAGTAAATCCGAAATTCCTCTTTGTTGAGCAGGATGTAGGTTTCTGGCTGGCTCATCAAGTAACAAAATTGCTTCCTTTAACTCTGCTTTTTGTGTCTCGGCTGCAAAGTTTACAATAAAGGAAAATGTCCATTTGAATCCCTCTGCCCTTCTATTAAGAAGTCCAGTATTAGTAACGGTTCCATCCTTGTGCACATCTGATATGACCACACTCAAAATATTTCCTGGATTCCATCTCAATTCAACATGAATTGGGTCACCTTTCCAAGCAGGATTGAGTCTGTCGCTTAGTCTTCTACTAGCAGTATGTAAAAGCTTAATTAACTTTGAGGGACTATTTTCAGCTCCTTCAAGTTTTTCTGCATCCAGATCTGCCAAGTAAAATAAATTTATAACAGTTTCAGCTTTATCGAATTCTTCAACATATTCTAATCCTTTTGGTCTAATACCCTTTGTCTCCCTTAAGAATTCTTCAAGATCAATATTTCCGAGTATTTTCTTATAATCGGAAAAGTAAACAAAGCGAGGATGGAGTCTATCTTCAATAAAATTATCTAACGCTGAGCGTTCACTTGTTCCAATTAACATATTATCAAATATAATATCCAAATCTTGATAGATCTTTTTCCACTCAGAGATTATCTGTTGATCCTGTGATGCAAGCAAATAGATATTGTTATTGAATTCTGCCATCATATTCATAAACACGTCTCTAGTTCGGGGAGGAGGACCACTTAGAAATTTTGTATCAACTCTGATCCTTATACTATTTGGCATTGAAGAAACGAAAGTCTGAATTCTGTCGGAGAAATTTTCCCAGGAATTTAGTCTTTTGCTTGCCTCTCCGCTTATCTTTATGTCCCCAAAATCGTATTGAACCTTCGGGTGTCTATTGGTTCTAAAGATCTTTATTTTTCTTATATCCTGAAGATTTGGAAATTTATCTCTTATTAATGCAGTCTCTTTATCACTTAGCTCAAAATCTCCTTCAGCAAGTTTAACCTCTGACTTGAGTTCTTCAGTCATTTCATCACAGAGATCTAATTCAGAGAGCTTTGAATCTTTGTTAAGCAGTGTAAGAGCTTCTAATATTGTGGTTTTGCCGCTTTCATTTCTTCCTACAAATGCAGCTAGATCTCCAACCTTAATTTCACCAGAATCATGAATACAACGATAAGCTCGAACCCTAAACCTTCTAAGTCGCATCTAGCGCCTATTGGCTCGTCTGTGATTTAACTCATTCGTCAAATTCGTCTTTGGATATATTTCTGACCAAATAGATATATGTGAAATAAAGCGGTTGAATTATAATTTGAGTGTAAAAAAAATTGCATATGTGGTATTTGTTTTTCCCGTAATTGCATCTCTTCTTGTTGGTGGATATGTATTGTCTGATGTTCTTGGACAATCTGATAGAAAATTGAACATGTGGCAGTTCAAATTTGAAACACTATCTTCTCAACAAGGTGATAAAGACATAAGAGTGTTAAATCTATCAAATTCCTATTCCTTGTCTGTTCCATTAGGTTTTAGTGTTAAGGTAAATAATACTGCATTTGACTGTGGGGATCTGTACATGACATTATATGATCTGAATACCTCGCCACAACAGGCAGTAGCTCAGAATGCTTATTTTTCCCAATGTTTTGTAACAAAAAACTCTACTTTGCCTATTAATGATGCATTTTCCCCTGTTATAGACAAGGCCGGGTTATACCAGATTATTGCCGAAATGAGGGACAGGACAGATCAAAAAAGCATTAATGTGACAGCAACGTTTAGAGTACAATAAGGAAAAATATGTGTTATTTATATTGCGTGTGGTATTAATATCGTGTAGAGGAATAACATTTTTGTTATTATAAAATGAGTATGACAAAGAAAAAAGAAAAAAAACCAATTAAGAAAAAAGAAGAAAAAAAATCCATACCTAAGGTAGTAGAAAAGAAAAAGCCCAAAGTAGAAAAGAAAAAGCAGGCAGAATTACTGGAAGAAGAACTTGAACAGATGGATGAGAAAGAGATTGAGAACTTCCAAATTGAGGGTCTTGACATGGAAAATTTGAAAACAACCGTACTTGCTTTGTTATCAAAACGCGGCGATAACGGCATGTTTCAAAGTGAACTTTGGAAAAAACTTAAACTTTCAAGCAGGGATGGGTCTAGACTCGCGCTTAAGCTTGAACGACAACATTTAATCAAGAGGGAAAAGATTCTAGAAGATGGACGCTGGACTTACAAATTAAAAATTGTTTCTGTGCCAATTACTACAAAATCAATAGAATCTGCTCCTTGTCTAATCTGTCCTGTAGAACAAAAATGCACACTAGAAGGAGAGATAAGTCCACGGACGTGTCCATTAATAGAACAATGGGTAATAACGGAATTAGCTACAAAGAAAACAAAGAAATGAAATTAATTGATGCTAGGCGGGACTTGTACCGAAGGTTAGCTCACAAAGAAGGATACAGAAGCAGAGCTGCATACAAATTAAAAGAACTAAATATGTCTTATCGAATAATTGGTCCTGGTTTTTATGTTTTGGATCTTGGTTGTTCCCCCGGTGGTTGGACACAAGTAGCACAAGAGATTGCAGGAAACAAAGGAATGGTTATGGGAATTGACAAATCATATGTTGAAGAGATTCCTAATGTTCACATTATTCGAGGTGACATAGAAGATGAATCTATAGTAGAATCAATTTTTGATTACTTTGGAACAAAAGTGAATGCAATAATCTGTGACCTTTCACCACAGATCTCTGGAACTTGGGAGATAGATCATAGTAGACAAATTTCTTTGAATTACGCTGCTAGTAAGATTATGGATCACGTATTGGCCCGCAAGGGAAATGCACTCTTCAAGGTATTTGATGGGCAATACTCGATTGAATTTAGGGATTATATCAAGAAAAAATTTGCAAGAGTGCAATTACGAAAACCCAAAGCCAGTAGAAAGACTAGTAGCGAACTCTATTATGTGTGTCTTGGATATCTTGGAAGTTAAACTATTGATAGAATTTCATTTATGGCGGCGTTGGTCTTGATTGCAGAAGGATTCATACTTGTTCTTGTGGCTTTATAACCTGCGTTTTGAAGTTTCTTAACTGTTCTTTCAAGTGATAAAGGTGCAGTTCGTTTTCTCCTTGCAATTTCATCAATTGTAAAATAATATGCAGGCATTTCAAACTCATCTTGACATTTTTCTAATATCTTAACACATGATTTATCAACTTTGAAATTCTTACCATCAGTCAACATTTCATTCACAAATTCTTTTTCGTATAGACTTCCTATCCACAAGGGTCCAGCTATCTTAGCGTTTAAATTACATAAGTTGCATTTATTTTCTACTTCAAGTACAGTCCTTCTGTTTCCACAATTGTCGCAGTGGAGGATATAGCCCATCTCTTCTTTTGCATTAGTACGAACAAGTACCTTTGTATAGACTTTATAGTAGTGCATGTTGTTTTGTACAAAGAGCGGTAGTATCATCATATCTAATCTACCTGCAACTAAGTTAATACATCCTAGAATCAATCTTAGAGCAATCTCATTTCCATATTCTGTTCGAACAGGAGTTCCATAGTACTTACGTCTACATGCTTCAGGAAATATTCCATTTAAAACAGTAAGATCAGTTGCTGTTATCGATAATAGGCCCCCATGACAGGTAGCTCTTAACCCACAATCAAGAAAACGTGAAGGTGAACCAAAGGGATCAATCTCAACAATTCCTCCCCGTTCTTCTCTTTGTGAATGTAGGCTCAAGAATCTACATGCCTCATTTTCAGAAAAATTACATTTTGTTACATGATTTAAATCAGCTATCTTCTTTGCAATTTCAAGAGCACTTGGATTAATGTCATTTGCTATAACTTTTTCTAGAATCATGATTTCATTTGCAGCTCTAATACTTCTAGCACCAATACCTGCAAGTGAATCAAGCAAAATCTTAGGACCTTTAAATTTTTTCAAAAAGGAGGAATACGCCAGCATAGAAAAGTCTCTATTTATCTTGGCTCTTGGATTAAAGAATGCAGGCTGTTTGGGCGGTGCTGATTCTATTAGCGAATCCCTTGGAACCAGAAGTTTTGTACTTCCCTCGAAAATTTCAACAAGATCTGAGTCCATCGCATTATCTACCTAAAAATGATTTAATAAGTTAAAATGCTACCACCATAATGTAGTATTGAATGAACGTTGATCAAACAAAGCTGCAACAATTTATGGATAAAGCTGTAATCGATGTGGGAGCTACCGCAAGTGCTGCTCTTGTTATCATAGGTGATAAACTTGGTCTATACAAAGCATTGGCTGAGTCAGGACCATTAACTTCATCAGAGCTTTCTAAAAAGACTGGAACTAGTGAACGCTACGTGCGAGAATGGTTGGCAAATCAAGCTGCTGGGGGATACATTATGTATGACCAAAAGGATGGAAAATATTTCTTGACTGAAGAACAAGCTTTTGCCTTGGCAAAGGAAGATAGTCCTGTATTTTTACCTGGCGCATTTCAGGTAATGACCTCTATAATAAAAGACGAACCAAAAATTACTAACGCATTCTTAACAGGAAAAGGAGTTGATTGGGGTGATCATAACCAAGACCTTTTTGACGGGACGGAGCGTTTTTTCAAACCTATGTATCTTGCTAACTTGACTACAAAGTGGATACCATCTCTCGAAGGTGTTGAAGACTTACTTAAAAGAGGAGCAAAAGTAGCCGATATTGGTTGTGGTCATGGATCATCTACAATTTTAATGGCAAAAACATATCCAAACTCAACTTTTGTAGGATTTGATTATCATAAACCGTCCGTTGAAAAGGCACGTGAAAATGCTGAAAAAGCTGGTGTTATCAATAGGGTAAAATTTGAATTGGCTTCATCAACTGACTTTCCAGGCAATGACTATGATCTTGTAACTTTTTTCGATTGTTTACATGATATGGGAGACCCTGTTGGTGCTATGACTCACACTAAAAAATCGCTGAAAAAAGAAGGTGTATTGCTTCTTGTAGAGCCTTTTGCCAATGACAAATTAGAAGATAATTTGAATCCTGTTGGAAGAATTTGTTATGCTGCTTCTACTATGATTTGTGTACCTGCCTCTCTTGCTCATAATGGTCCAGCACTTGGTGCACAAGCGGGAGAAGAGAGATTAAAGAAGGTAGTAGTTGCAGGAGGTTTTACAAGATTTCGTCGTGCAACCCAAACGCCTTTCAATTTAGTATTTGAGGCTAAACCTTAGATTAAACAGATCAATAATTTTAATTCATTCCTTTCCAAAATCAGCGAAATTCCAGATCTAATCCATTCTATAACAATTTATTTTTTTAACATAACTAACTGAACACTTGGGATAAGATAGTGATAGTCGTTGTAGGATTTGAATGATTTAATACATCTAGCGCAAAAAAAAATCCAATGTTGATATGTGGCGTGGATGACGCTGGGAGAGGTTCAGTCTTAGGTCCACTTGTAATTGCTGGAGTATCTATTCAAAAAAATAATATCAAATATCTTTCTGAGATGGGTGTAAGGGATTCCAAAGAACTGACCCCAAAATCACGTGACAAATTATACAAGGAGTTACTTTCTGTTGTAGAAAACTTCTACGTTGTAAGAATCTCACCTCAAATTATTGATAGAAGTGTTCACAAGAACAAACTAAATCATCTTGAAGCACAATATATGGCAAGAGTTATCAAAAAACTTGAGCCTGAACTTTCTTATGTTGACTCATGCGATGTTAATCCAAAACGATTTGGAACATACATTTCAAGATTTTTCCCGGTTGGTAAAATTCACTCAAGTCATCATGCGGACAAAAAATATCCTGTAGTCTCTGCCGCTTCAATTATTGCCAAAGTAACCAGAGACAAAGCTATAGAAAAACTAAGGCAGTTCCATGACCTTGGCAGCGGATATCCTTCAGATTCCAAAACTATGGAGTTTATTAAAAAATGGGTGTCAGAAAATCGAACTACTCCTGCTTTTGTGCGAAAGAGTTGGAAGCCAGTAAAACTTCTGTTGGGTGATACTTGAAACTATTCTTTAAGTCTTGCAATTATCATTCCATGATCTCTCTCATACGGTTCTAGGTTAATTTCTTGGACTATCTCAAAATTTGATTTCAATTTTTTCGCCTCTGAAAGCATTATCTCAGACGGTGCTTTTGTAACATCTATGCTTCTCGTCTTTATTACAAGCATGATGTAACCGCCCTTCTTCAAGAAAGTTTTACAATTTAGAATGGCAATCTCGGTTTGATCAGGCTGAGCAATGTCTACGTATACTACATCTACCGGACCATAAACCGAAAAATATTCTTTTGGACTTCTTGCATCCTGTAATATAGGTACAATGTTTGATCTAAATGAAGCCACTCTATCTATAAATTCTCTAGCTACTCTACTTGAATGTTCAACACAAAAAACAATACCGCTCTGTCCAACAATATCTGAGATATGACTTGCGGTTGTTCCAGTAGAAACTCCGAGATAAAGGACCTTTGATTTTCTAACGATTGGTAAAGTCTCAAGACCATTCAATATTGCAGCAGCAAGTTTACTTCTATAAGGGTCCCATGCTCTAAACTCCTCATCACTAATTTTAACCAGTTTTTCTCTATAAACTTGATTTCTAGGTACTAGATTTAATGTGGCAAGTTTCATTTCGCCCTCTATTTTTACCCAGAAAATATTACCTTCTTCGTTTTCCAAACTTCCTTCTCTTTGATCTCTTCCATTCGTTCTTTTTTTCTGTTTGTCTACTCCCTCCAAATTTTTTACCTTGTTGTCTCTCAAATCTATTTTCATGAGAAGGAATCCTTTCAGGCTGTTCTTTGTATTTTTCACCTATTTCGGTGAGACGCACATTAAGCTTTTCAAACAAAGTCTCATTCTTTCCAGCTCCATAGACATCTACTCTTGATGCTATGGCAGCCTTTGCAGCAATAGCTCTTGCAATCTTTCCTCTTTGCCACCTAGGAGCAGCATGAACTAATTGGTGTTGAAAGAGTAAACCGTGTTTTGGTGGTTGTGATCCTGTTTTTAATGCTCTAAACAATGCCTTCTCGGCACCAAGAACTTGAACTGTACTGGCTGGCATAGAGGCTAGTCTCTTTAGGCTCCCAGCTCTTGCAAGAATTCTGGCTCCAACAGATGCACCAAGAATGCCCGACAAGTTAGGTGCTACTATTTCCATCTGGGAGACTATGTGCTTTTCTAGTTCGTTTCTTAGCTCAAAAAGATCCAATATCTGTTTTGCAATACTTTGAACTATCTTGAGATTTTCATTTGATAACTGGCCTCCCTTGCTCTTTTTTTGCAGCAATGATAACATCTCAGCTTTTTCTTCGGGAAAACCAGCATCCAGATATGTATTATTATTAAGATCGTCTCTTCTGCCTGCCATAACTATCTTTGAATAACCACCTATTGTATCGATCAAATTATCAAGTTCTGGGAAGTGAAGCCCATACCATTCTCTCAACCTGGAACTCAGTAAATTGATTATCTTATCCGATTCATCGAGCATGTTAATTGCCTGAATTACATGCAAATCTGGACTCTCTGATATTTCAGTTACCTTCGATGATGAAAGTTGAATAGCAAAGTCTCGCAATTTTCCCCTGGCTTCTCCTTCATCCTTTGCAAAACCAGAATCTACAAGAACTCTCAACTTAGAAGACTGGATGGTTTGAATCTTTTTCTCTTCCATTAGCTCAACTTCGATAGATTTTTTCCTCAGAATTTTCATCAATGTGGAGTCATTTACAACAATACTGGTACTCAAGGTTGTGAGAAATTGCTCTAATTCATTGATGCCAGATTTCTCTTTTTTTATTTCAATATATTGTCTTGCTGGGTCCGTAAAAGGTATTGATTTTACACATTTATTATCGTCAAATACTGCCACCCCTAATTCCGATAGAATTACAGAATGCATATAGAGCATTTTCATGTCTTACTAAAAAAGGTAACATTATGTAAGCAACATCAAGTCAAACGTTATAAGACTACAATTTTTTATAATTAGAAGTGAATCCAGACATTTCTACAAGCGTAGGTCCATTGATACTTGAAAGGCCTACAATGCTTGCGTCTGGTATTCTTGGAATATCGCTTGATGTTTTTACTCGATTACATAGAGAAGGAGCAGGGGCGATTGTAACAAAATCACTTAGCAAAGAACCTTGGGAGGGATATCCAAACCCCACTGTAATTGGAATTAAGAATGGTTATCTAAATGCAGTAGGTCTCTCAAATCCAGGAGCTTCATATTTTGCAAAAATGATCTCACAAAATGAAACAATTCCAATAATTGTTAGCTTGGTGGGTTCTGTTCCTGAAGATTTTACATTCATGATAAAGCAGTTTGAAAATACAAAAATTTTAGGTTTTGAGCTTAATCTCTCATGTCCTCATGTAGAAAAGGTAGGATTAGATGTGGGAGATGATCCCGAACTTGTTAAAAAAATAATCAAATCTGTAAAAAACGAATCGAAAGTTCCTGTTTTTGCAAAGGTAGGTCTTGGTTCTTCTGATTACTTGGAAACAGTTAACGCAGCTTGTGAAAGTGGTATTGATGGTATTACAGCCATAAATACGATAAGAGCTATGGCAATAGACATTGAGACGACTAGACCAATCCTAAGTCATAAGATTGGAGGGCTTTCTGGGGAACCCATTAAACCAATTGCGATTCGATGTGTTTATGAAATTTCATCGAAATTTGAAATCCCAGTCATTGGATGTGGGGGAATATCAAGCTGGGAAGATGCGATAGAGTTTATCCTAGCTGGAGCCAGTGCTATTCAAATAGGGAGTGTTTTGGCAGAAAAATGGACTGGGATATTTTCCGAGATAAATACGGGAATAGCAAAGTACATGGAAAGAAAAAATTATAATAAAATCAGGGACATGATTGGAATTGCAAAAAAGTTTTGATTCGCCAAGAATAGTTAACATAGAAAAGGTATTGGATGAAACTCCTACTGTACGTACATTAATTTTCACTGATGTTTTCTCCAAAATACTTCCAGGACAATTTGCGATGGTGTGGATTCCAGGAATAAATGAGCTTCCAATGAGCATCATGATATCCACAGAAAAGGGAAAAGCTGCTTTTACAGTACGAAAACACGGTCAAGCTTCTACTGAATTGTATTCTCTCAAAGTGGGAGACAAAATAGGAATACGAGGTCCTTATGGAAATTCCTTTTCAATAAAGCACGGTAAGCTACTTCTTGTGGGAGGTGGCACTGGACTAGTTCCCCTTATACGACTTGTTATTTTTCTTGATAAAACGGATGACATTACCCTTGTTATTGGTGCTAAAACAAAAACCGAGGTATTTTTTGAGGATATCGCAAATAAACTACTCGAACAAACCAAACATAAAGTGATTGTCGTTACAGAAGATGGAACCTATGGTGAAAAAGGTTTAGTAACAGAAATTGTCGAAAAAATTTTGCAAAAAAATACATTTGATGCTGTATATACTTGTGGACCTGAGAAGATGATGTACAAGATTGTTCAGTTATCTAATGCTAAAAAGATCTATGCAGAAGCAAGCATTGAAAGAATGATGAAATGCGGAATTGGTATTTGTGGAAGTTGTTGCTTTGGTGAAGTATTAACGTGCAAAGATGGAACTGTCTTTGATAGTCAATCTTTGCTAACAAACAAAGAATTTGGATATACCCACAGGAACAAGTCTGGCGTGCTAGAGAACTATTAGATATCTTCAAAACAGAAAACCTTAAAATGCGATGAAAGTCCATTCAATTTGAAAATTGGGTCATCCTAAGATAGTACTAACTGCAGATAGAACATTAATGTCGCCTTATCGTGGGATATCCCTTGCTACGTTCTTTGGTTGCGCACCTGCTTTGGATCCTCACAGATCAAAGAGTAGTATCTGGTACTTTCTAATGAAAAATCAGGTGACTCCAAAAATGCTCTTTGATTTTATATGTAATCCGATAGGTCATCACAATGGAATTGCAGATCGTGCTCCGTATGGATTAAGAAAGGTTGAAGCTGCTCTTTTACGAGATGGTTTCAAACGAGAAGAAGTAGTTGTCGCACATCCCGATCATGTTGAAAAATTTATTGGACCAGAGACAGAAGTAGTTGGTACATATGAAATGGACCCTCTTGGGATGGGTCCCGTAACAATGACATTTACGTACGGTCGAAAGCAAATATCATACGACGAATTTTACAACCGCGATTTACACATGAAAATTAATGATGCCAAGAAAAAAAATGGCAGTCATGCTAAGGTAATTGCTGGAGCTTCTGGAACTTGGCAGTATAATTATGATCCAAAGAAGATCCAAGAATATGGTCTCTATGCGGTACTTGAAGGAGAACTTGGTGGAATAGCTCCAGAAATCGACGGACATGCCGGATTATTCTTTAACAAACTAATCGATGGCGAATTTGAAAACATGAATCCTTTTGTTAAAAGCGATTTCAAAGTTGATATCAAAGAATTTGGGAGAGATGAAAACAAATTCCATGGTAGGTTCATACACTACTGGGATGAACCCGAAATAGACCAAATTCCAGATATCGTAGAACCTAGCATGCATGGAATGATAGAGGTGATGCGAGGTTGCGGAAGAGGCTGCAAGTTTTGTGACGTTACACTACGACCTCTAAGATATTATCCACCTGAGAAAGTGAAGAAGGAAATTGAAGTTAACATTAAGAAGGGAGGAAACACAAGCGCTTGGCTTCACAGTGATGATATTTTCGTTTATGGTTTAGATCCAAGAAAGACAAAAAATATGGCCCCAAATAGGGAGGCCCTAGAGGAACTCTTTACTGCTGTCATGTCTACTGGAATATCTCACACCAACCCGACCCATGGTACACTTGCTGGTGCAATAGCAGATGAAAAATTAATTCCAAATATTTCCAAAATAATACGTGCTAGTCCTGAAAATAAAATTGGAATCCAATGTGGCTTCGAGACGGGCAGTCTTAGACTAATTGGAAAATATGCTGATAGAAAGCTTTCACCATACAAGCCTGAAGAGTGGCATTGGGTGGTAAAGGAAGGTGTGAAGACGTTAAACGAGTATAACTGGATTCCAGCCTTTACTCTTATCATGGGTCTTGATAATGCTGAAACAGAAGAAGATGCATGGGAAACCATACGACTCATAAGTGAATTAGAAAAAGAACAACCGGAATCCATGTTTAAAACAACTCACCTAACATTTGTCCATATAGGCTTTCTTGAAAAATAAAAATTTTTTTAATAT
>CAZIHN010000026.1:0-18640 GCA_964538845.1 uncultured Nitrosopumilaceae archaeon
AAAATAAAAATAAAAAACGAAAATATTGAAAAAAGAAGTCTGGGGATTAAAAAGTTTGAAAAATTTGGAAATAATCCTAAGATAAAGTAAAAAAAAGTTAAGGGTAGGAATATTGGAAAAAAAATTTGAAGCTACCGTACAAGAAGTATTTAGAAACTTTCAGCGTTTGGCAAAGGCTGATCTTATTGTAAAAGATGCTGAGGGTGATTACAGTATAACCACATATGGTAAAATTGTTTGCAGCCAAATATCTTCTCTAAGATTTCTTACTGGTAATAGAAAATATTTTAAGAATCATGACTTTGGTGATGTGCCAAAGAAATTTTTGCAGAGAATAGGTTCCCTTGAAACTGGCAAACAGATTAAAGGATTTGTAAACGTCTTGGAACACTGGAAAGAAATTTACAAGAACTCTACAGAGTATATTTGCAATATACTTTATGAAGTTCCTTATGGGATGGATTTAATCGATCCATTGGTAAAAAAATTGGAAAGTGGTGTCAAACTTAATTCAATCTTATCTGAAACCTCGATTATTCCAAAGGAAAGAAAACAAGTCTTTGACAAACTTGGTTTTAAGAAATTAATCGAGAAAGGATTACTTGAAAGAAAAATGAAATCAAATGTATCAGTAGTAGTGATATTAAACGAAAAGGAAGGCATGATAATGTTTCCTAACAAAGCTGGGGAAGTAGACCTAAGCGAGGGATTTTACAGCGATAATGCAGAGTTTCAGGAATGGTGTCATGATTACTTTAACCATTGTTGGAATCTTGCAACACCATTTCAGGAAGGAAAGCTAAATAAAAGATCAGGCTAGACAAGAAAAAAAGTATTACTAGTTTTTTAATATTGCATTAGGACAGTAACAAATTCACTAAAATAGATGAATGTTGATTTGTACTAGTAAGATTTGACACAGATTGATATTACTGGAATGGTATCTTGGTCTGTAATTACTGCGATTTGCATGATAGTTACCGGACTTGTCTATAGAAGAATCTCTAGAATTAGAAAAAATGAATCGACTTCATCTTGAAAAGAAAGGTCTTAGAGGACTTGCAATTGCAGAAAGTTTCAAACAAGGCGATAAGCTGTCGAGGCTTGCAGGCGTCATATTTAGACGCGATTTCATTGTTGATGGCTTTGCATTTGGAAGATGTACAATTGGTGGCGATGATGCTACTAACACGATTTTGGAAATGTATTCTAGTTTACATAGAGATGATATTAGTTTCATCATAATATCCGGTCTGATAATCTCAATGTACAACATTGTTGACATTAAGAAGCTTAACGAAATAACTGATCTTCCAGTTATTGGTGTTACTTACAAAGATTCAGTTGGATTGGAAGATGCGCTAAAACGTCACTTTCCGGACAAGTATGATAAAAAAATACAAGAATATTGTAAATTAGAGAAGAGAACTGTGGTGAATCTTCATACCGGTTACAAGTTATTCTTAAGAACAGAGGGGTGTACTATTGATGATTCCAAAAAAATTCTCGACAAGTTTACTCTTCAAGGTTCAATGCCAGAACCACTTAGAGTTGCACAACTCTTGGCAAATTCTATATTGAAAACTTTCTAGTCCAACATTCCTTATTTTAATTAATTATTCTAAAAAATCACTTGCGTGCTTCTTTTGTTATTTCCCATTTGTTTCCTGTCAATCTTGAAGATTCAAATTCGATTTGACCCAGGACCTTTTCTCCTTTTCTGACTATACCGTATTCATTTCTTGAAATCTTGATTATCAATTGTTTTGTCTTATAACCTCCTTCAATGACCTTAATTTTGAAGCGTTTGCTTGCTCGTATCGTTACTTCTCTAGCAGCCTTGGGTTCGCCTATCCAAGAAAACATTTCAAATGGACCAAAATTTTTTGTTTCTATGATATAGCTATAGAGCCTGGCTTCAAACTTCCAATTCATTTTTTTTGCTTCTTCGTTCATCCATTGGATGGCCTGAAGGCCATAACCCTTTTCCACTCCAAAGGATTCACAATCCATCGGTTAATTGAAGCAAAAGGTCGAATATAACTTGAAACAAAAATACTAATTGGAATACCTGTCTTTATTCAAACATGAAACGTACATCTGCTGATATACGAAAGGGTCTAGAATCTAATTGGAGAGAATATCTCTCAAGATATGGAAATCTATTTTCGTCAAATTATATAGATGGTTCTAGTCCGCCCTCTGTTTTTGTGGGAGCATATGGTTACCCAAAGGTCTTGGTTGGTCCAATGTTGCCACCTGTTCATGGTGATACCAGTATTCTTGACTTGCCAGAAAATTGGTTGGGGAAAAGCCTCGAGGATATTGTAAACTACAGATTAAGTTTAGTTCGTGGAATAAAACCTGTCAAGGTTAAAGATGTTGGTCAAAGGTACGTGGAAAATTTGCAAGAAATGTCCATGTCTACAAACGCAACTGATGCAGAAATGGAACTTGTAAAAAATGCCTCGCCAGTTGTTACAATTGATGGGCACAGCCCAATTTTTGGTCCAATTGGTGAAATAAAATCTGCAAAGTTTGCCTCATCTTCTTCTAACAAGGACATTGAAAAATTGTATTATGATAAGGACCTCTTAGCTCAAGATGCTCTAGTTGATCTATACAATAGAGGAATAGAGGTTTCAAAAATACAAAAGTGTTTTAGCGTTGGCATGTTTGGAAAACAAAGAAAACTTGTTCCTACTCGTTGGAGCATTACTGCAACAGACGACATTATTTCAAAATCTCTTGTAGAAAAAGTGTTAGATTATAGTGTTATAGATCCTTCGCTATTATTTACTTACAATCATTTAGGTAACTTTTTTTGCGTAATACTATTTCCGAGCAGGTGGATGTTTGAAATGCAAGAGGCATGGTATGATGAGAGGGGCAATGTTGGATTTGGATCGGACTTTGAAGATGCACGAGGTCTAGATCATTATCCTGAAACTGCTGGAGCACATTTTGCTTCACGATTGGCAGTTGCAGAGTATCTGGATAAAATAAAATCTCAGGCTGGTGTTGTTGTTCTTCGAGAGATAAGGCCTGAATATGCTGTTCCTGTTGGAGTATGGCAAGTCCGTGAGGGAGTTAGGATGACATTAAAGCAAAAGCCAAAAATCGTTGAAAATTTCCATCAAGGTATTGACCTTGCTTGTAGGGGATTGAGCATAGACAAAAAGGAATGGCTTTCAAGAAGCAGATTACGTTCTGCGATGAAACAAAAATCTATCTCTGAATTTTTCTAGTTGCTAGAGTTTTTATTTAACACTTTTTGAATCTAGTCTTATGCAAAACAAAAGAATCCTTATTGCACTGGCAATAATTGCAGCTCCCATAGTTTATGCATTAGGTGCATTTCCTGACACGTTTAGTCTGGGTTGGAACCAAGGCAGAGGTGGATTTCTTTTTGCCATGGCTTTTATTGCAGCTGAATTAATCGGTGTAAAACTACAGGTTTCAAGAAGAAAGCTTTTTGCAATTATTCCATTGGCTGCTGCTGTAATGATATATCTTACCAGTCTTCCTCTTGGGCTAAGGAGCTATTTGGTACTACAAGCTCCAAACTATCATGTAAATCTTGTTGACTCGTGGGCTTGGATGTGGGATTTTATAATAATTTCAATTTTCTTTATGGCTTGCTTGACCATTCTATTTGGAAAAAGATGGATCCGTATTTCTCCTGCAGGACCAATTTATGCTGCAGGGACTGCAATTATTTTGTCACTTGATGCATTTTTCCCATATGACTCATTGGGACCTTTACAATATGTTGTTCCTTATCTGGTAAGACTAGATGTATTTCTGATAAATGCATTTCATTTAGGTATTGCTAACGCTCATGGAAACATTATGTTTCTCAGTGGAGACCATGGTCCGTTTGCATTACAAGTGTTTTGGCCTTCTGCAGGAGTTCATAGCATCATAATTTATTCACTTGTGATGATGGCCTTTTTGCTAAAAATGAACATACCTCGTAAAAGAAAAGCACTCTACTATGCACTCGGAGTGGTGGGAACAATTGGTGTTAACGTGATAAGAATACTTTCATTGTCGATATTTGTTCTCAAAGTCTCCACAAACGTAAACGAGTTTGAATCCTTTCATGGAATAGCAGGAGAGATAATGTTTCTGCCGTGGCTCTTTGCTTTTCTGCTTATAGTAACTTATGTCGAATCAAAACGTCTCAAAAAACTTGAGCAAAGAGAGCAAACCATTCAAGCAGTCAAGGATAGTAATCAGAAATTGGAGAATGCTACAACGGAAAATAGAGAGGTAACTAATCATGGACAAGATAAAGGTAAATAGAATTACAGAATCTGGGTTCTATAGATTAGATGAAATCTTTGCAGGATTAAATGAATCACTTGTATTATTGGAAATTTTCCAGACAAAAGAAGAGATTGATGATGTTTTTTCAAATACCAAAGTGGTTATTGATACAAGCAGTCATTACATGCATGTAAAAAATGAGGATGCAACAATAGTAATAGGAAAAGATCATCTTGAAAAATCTGAAAAGAAAATCCTCTATCTTGATATCGTTCATGAACTTGTGCATGTAAAGCAACAAAGACAAGGACTTGATTTGTACGATGAATCATATCCATATGTAGACAGGCCAACTGAGGTTGAAGCCTATAAAATTGCAGTCGACGAAGCAAGACGATTGGGAATGAACGATGACGAAATCTTTGATTATCTCCATGTTGAATGGATAACTCCTGAGGAACACAAGAGACTTGCCTCTAAAGTAGGGGTCTTGTTTTAGAAGAATCTTGTAATATCTACCTGACCATGCACTTGAGACAAATCTGAAACCTTTACACCTAGTCGCCTTATGGGTACATTCTGATTTTCTAAAGATTCTCTTAAAAGCTGTAATGCTGTTTTTTTTAGCTCATCAAGATTTGAGGTAGAACTTTTGAGTGTCCTTGATTTTGTTTTGTTCGAAAGGTCTGATTGAACAAATTGTATCCCAACTGATTTGAAAAGTAAATTGTCCTTAACTATTGCCTCGTGAACATCAATACAAAGTCTTTCGAGATCGACTGCTAGATACTCGAGATCCTTAGAATCTTGCTTTAGTGTGACTATTCTGCTATACTGAATTGGATCATGTCTTGGAGAAACTGACTCATCATCAATACCTCGTGCAGCATTGTAGATGAAAGTACCAATTTTTCTTCCAAATAGTTCATTTAAGGTAAAAACATCTACTCCTCTTAGTTGAGATATTGTTTCAAGACCTATTTCAGCAAGTTTCTCTTCGGTTTTCTTGCCTATTCCTGGAATCTCTCTTATAGATAAGGGATCTAAAAATGATTCTATTTTTTCTGGCTCTACTATTGTCAGACCATCTGGTTTCCTAAAGCCCGACGCAATCTTTGAAACAAGTTTGTTAGAAGATACCCCTATCGTGCTTGATATCTTTGTTGTAGTTCGTAGGCCATTTTTTAGTTGCTGTGCAAGATGTGCACTCTTTTCAAAACTATGATCTATTCTTTTTGAAACATCCAAGTAGGCTTCATCTCGCCCAACATATTCAAAAATATCAGCAAATTCTCTTATTACATTCATGGCTTTTTCTGATATGTCTGAATAGTAATCAAAATCCGTTGGCAAAAAAACTGCTCCGGTTACAGACTCTAATTTTTTCTTTGCAAACTTGATGGGCATTCCGGATTTTACACCATATTTTCTTGCCAAGTAATTAGCTGTTGCCACTGCCCCACTATCTCCCCCTCTGTCCGAGTAAACGCAGACAACAATTGGTTTTATTTTCAAGTCAGGTTTTCGAATTTCCTCACACTGGGCAAAAAAATAATCAAAATCTATATGAAAAATAATTCTCTCTGTCACAGAGATTCAATGTCATTAAATCCTTATTATGGTATTTGTTACTCACGATACAGCTTTGAGATAACCTAAATATCCTTACTAGATGATTTTTCTCATGGATTATCCAATTGAGGCAGGTTCAGAAGGAATAAAGATTCGAGCAGAAAAAATGGAAGTCGATAAACTATATTATTGTATATTTCAGGAGAAGATAATGTTGTTCTTCAAGGATCACGGCGAGATGCTAAACTGTTATGAAATTTCGGAAAAAGATATTATAGACAAGGTGAAAAATTCACAATCTGAAAATATTGAAAATATATTGCAGAAATATATCGACGAAAACAACCTTAACCATTAAATAAAACACGACAAGAGAGGTGTTTTGTGTCAAGGCCTCCTAATATTGTATTTATCGGTAAAAAACCTATTTTTACATACGTTAATGCTACACTTACACTTTTGTCAAATGAACCCACAGTCACAATAAAGGCAAGAGGTAAAAGCATAACAGTTGCTGTAGACGTATCTCAAGTGATAGTAAAAAGAATGAGCGCAATGGGATACAAAATAAGTGGTATACGAATATTTTCAGAAAAAATGGAATCAAAAGATGGCAAACAAAGAAACGTTTCGACAATTGAAGTAGATGTTTCCAAAAGTCAAGCCGCATAGGAATTCCATAAAATGGATAATAATTATAGTAGCAGTGGGCTCTATCTTGTCAATTATTGGATATAAATCCGAGTTGACTAACAGCTGTACAATGCGTCAGTTAGACATTGCAAGTGATATGAAATCATATGAAGAAAACAAGAATCCTGAATTATGCGATATCTTGAATGAAAAAATATCAAAATTCAATGATGAATGCAAAAATACACTTGAAGAGGTTGATTGTGGATAGATATAGCAAGAGATAATTTACTGGTTCCTAATATGCAAAAATTTTTGATTTCTGGGTCATCATTTCTTTGAGAAAGTTCATTACTTCAAGTACCTTGGTCTTGTAAACAAATTCTTCCTTTCCTGCCTTTGATATTTCAATACAGTATCTTTTTCCTGTTCTGTTGACAAAGATATGATCTGTCCCATCATCTATTCTTATTCCTTCATCCGAATCTAGAATTGTAATTAATTTCTCTAATTGCTCTGGAGTTATGGATCGTTCTTGGTAGCTCATCCGTAAATTGCATCCCGCAAAGGACCTGAATCTTGTTCTGCTTGTTTAAGACCTTCTTCAATAGTCTCAGCCTCGCTTAGTAATGATCTTAGGTCACAAGCTGTTCCTGGAACAATCTTGGACATTGCCATGCAAATCTCTGCACCAGCTCTAAAGTCAGGCCCAGTCTCTTTGCCCTTGTAAAGGAGTACAATGACATTAGTATTTGATATGTGACCCTCATTTAACAAAATTCCTGGAATTCCAGGGACAGTTCCATTTTTTAGTAGAGGGATATCTGCATCCCTAATTCGTTTCTTTGCCTCTTCTGTACTTCCAACTCCTATTACAGAAGTTGTGTTATCTTCTGACTTTACTGCAGAACTACTTACGATAAGAGAGACCTTGTGTTCATTTGCCCAAATAATCATCCTTTTTGCCATCTCTCTATGAAGAGATTCGTGAGGAGTAAGATAAGAAGAAAATACGGCAACTTTTAGTTCAGGATTTACAAATATCCTAGCTGGAAAGTTTGGTTCTTCTTCTCTTACAATGCTTATTGGGGGAAAAAGATCTGAATCAAGGTAACCTGCCAACTTGAACTGTGCAGTGTTACCAATGAGAGATTCTGTAGCAATGGCATTTGCTAGACCTGCATAAGGAAAACCATCAATGACATAACCGCCTTCTATGTTTATTTTAATAATCTCTTTTATGGTGATGTCATTTGTCATATTATTGCTATATTGCACGTGCTTTTAAATCATGGATATCGTTTTAAGTACCATACGTAAAAGCAATTTGTGGAGACTCTCTACATACTTCTAAGTTGTGATCTAGGCTCAGAAGTGGATATCATAAGTGAACTTACAAAAATTTCTGAAGTAAAAGAGGTCAGGGGAACCTACGGGATCTATGACATTTTTGTAAAACTGCAAGCAGAGTCCTCTTCTTTACTTGAGAATATAATCACACATAAAATTAGACGAATTCCAAAAATTCGTTCGACTGTGACCTTAACTCCTATCCTATCCCAGGGTGGGCGCTAGATCAAAAAATGCAAAAGCTCTTCAACTCTTTTTCTTCGTCAAAAGAAATATTTCAGCCATTTGAACAAAATGTTGCAAAAATATTCATTTGTGGTCCGACCGTGTATGACTTTACCCATTTGGGTCATGCCAGAATATTCCTCACGTATGATTTGTTGTGCCGGCATCTTCAGGATAAGGGATTTTTTACCGATGTTTTAGTAAATATGACTGATATAAACGAAAATGTATTCCGTAAGGCAAAAGAAATTGGGGTAAGCTACAAGGAGATATCCTCAAAGTATGCATCCGCTTTCATTGACGATCTTCAAGATCTGAACATACAAAGCATAAATCGAATCGCATGTGTTTCTGATTATGTAGAGAGTATAGAAAGAGAGATATCAAAATTATTGCAACAAAAGGCAGCCTACATGGCGCATGGGAATATCTATCTTGACATCTCTAAAACAAATGATTATGGACATATTTCAAAACAAACATCTGAACAATTGAGTTTACACCTTCTAGATATTGGACCAGGAAAGAAAAATCAGCAAGATATAATGTTGTGGAATTGTTCAGAAGATTTCGAATTTTTATGGAATAGCAGGTTCGGGAGAGGTGTACCATGGTGGCATATGCAAGATACTGCTGTGGCAGTGGATAATTTTGGTAAAGGCTATGACATACATGGAGGTGCAAGGGAACTATTGTATCCACACCACGAGGCACTCCTTGCCCAATACAAAATCATCACTGGTTTGGAGACTCCGGTAAAGACATGGATGCATGTAGGTCTTGTTTTGTCAGGAGGCGAAAAAATGTCAAAATCTCTTGGAAATGTAGTATGGGTTAAGGATTTGGTCAAGAAATATGGTCAAAGCCTTATTCGTCTTTATTTGTTCTCAAAAAATTATAAGGATGATATTGATTTTTCAGAACAAGATCTGATATCAACAAAACCATTCTTGGATTTAATTCGTATAGTTGGTAAAAAGGTTTCTGATAGTACTGACAAAGATATACAAAACTTGATTATTGATTTCACAGAATCTCTAAATGATGATCTTGATTCTCCAAAGTCACTTAATATTCTAAATATCATCTGCATAAAGGTAAATGACGGCAAAAAAATCTCATCTTCTGATTTTAATCGTTTGTGTTATATCCTCGGTATTGATTTATGATTGAACAAATCGAGCAAAACGATTCTGGTTTTAGCAAAATATGGAGCAAAGCAAAAAATCTAGAATGCGGAACACTATTCTTAAATTCAAAACTTACTGATGATTTGTTTTTTAACAAGCTTACAAACATAACATGTCTTAACGAGAAAATGATTGATATAGTGGTAGAACAATCACGCATGGCTAACTCTAAACCTTATGTATATGCATTAAATTTTCCAGATCTTGAGGCACTGCTAAAAAAAAAGAAATTCATTTATTACGACACACAACATGCTTTGTACAAAAAAAAATCATCACAAACAAGTGTCAATGCAAAAAAGATCTCGATGGAAAACCGTAACTTGTGGACAAAGATTTTCTGTGAAGCATATGATTGTTTTAATTGGGAAGAAACAGTAAATTCCATAATACAAAAGTCCCTATCATTTGTAGAATACTTTGTGGATGAATCCAACAGTAGTTGTATGGCTTTATATGAAAAAAATTCTATTTTAGGACTTTACTGTCTTGGAACGATACCGGATAAAAGAAAACAAGGGTTTGCTGAATCATTAATCAACTTCGCGCTTTACGAAGTAAAAAAGCGAAAGAACAAATTTTTGATGTTAGAAACTTTTGAGAAAGATAATCTGTTGAATTTTTATTCAAAGCTAGGATTTGAGAAGATCTACCAGAAGGGGATTTACACAATCTAAGATTGTGTAATTACGCAAATTTATCTGAATAAAATTTGCTCGACAAAAATCACAAGTAATTAATATGTATAAGCTGGAAGCTATCTAAATTGAGTAAAAAGATAAAGATTGCAATAGCTGGAGTGGGAAATTGTGCTTCTGCATTAATTCAAGGTATAAAGTATTATTCAGATAATCCTAAAGATATTGTTGGCCTCACGGCCTTTAATTTGGGAGGTTATGAACCAGGCGATATCGATGTTGTTGCGGCCTTTGACGTAGCAGATACAAAGGTGGGAAAAGATGTATCAGAAGCCATCTACGCAAGGCCAAACAATACGGTCACTGTGACTGAAGTGCCATCTATGGGTGTTAAAGTGCAAAAAGGTCCTACCAAAGATGGCATAGGTAGACACTTGAGCAGGATTGTTACAGAGTCTAAAGAGCCAGATGTTGATGTGAAGAAGGTTCTTCTAGATACTGGAGCCGAGATGCTAGTAAATTATCTTCCTGTAGGAAGCACCAACGCTGTAAGAAATTATGCAACGCAGGCACTAGATGCAGGTATAGGATTTCTTAATGCTATACCTGTTTTTATCGCATCAGAACCAAAATGGCAACAAGCCTTTGCCGAAAAAAAAATTCCTCTTGCTGGTGACGATGTAATGAGTCAGCTCGGGGCAACTGTCGTTCACAAGACACTTGTTAAGCTCTTTGTAGACAGGGGAGTTCTAATAGACGGTACTTATCAGCTCAATATTGGTGGAGATATGGATTTTTTCAATATGCTTGATGAAGAAAGATTAGAAGATAAACGAATTAGTAAGACAAGCGCAGTAAAGGCAATGGCAGATTATGATATTCCGATGAGAATAGGTCCAAGTGATTATGTTGATTTTATTGACAATGAAAAAATTTGCTACATTAACATAGAAGGAAAATACTTTGGTAAGATACCAATAAAATTGGATTTAAAGTTGAAGGTAATTGACGCCTATAATAGTGCTGGAATAATGATTGATGCAATTCGCGGTCTAAAGATAGCACTTGATAGAAAACTATCTGGCCCAATGACTAGTATTTCTTCATACTGTTTTAAACATCCTCCAATCCAAATGCCATATACTGAGGCTAAGAAGGCTTTTACCGAATTTGTAGATGGAAAAAGGAATCAATAAAACGCATTGTAATTATTGTTAGCCTAGTCAAGATAACTTGTCAATAATCTGTTATTTCATCTAAAGCACCATCGGCTTACATTGGTCCATATACGCAAGCTAGAAATTTTTGGCTTCAAATCATTTGGATACAAGAATACACTTGTTAACTTTGAGCAAGGTTTGGTTGCAATATCTGGAGCCAACGGCTCAGGCAAGAGTAACATACTGGACGCCATCTCCTTTGCACTTGGTGAGAATTCGCCAAAGGTGATGAGAGTAGACAAGCTTCGTTCCTTATTGCATGATGTAGATAATGCCAAGCATGGTGCCAAACTTGCCCGTGTAAGCTGCCATTTTGATAACTCGGATAGAAAAATCCCAGTAGATTCCAATACAGTTACTATAACTAGAGAAATGGACGAGTTTGGGGAAAACGTATACTATTTAAACCAGAAAAAGGTCCTTCGAAATCACATCCTGGACCTACTCGAAGTTGCAAATTGCGGAATTCACAAACTCAACATTGTCCAACAAGGGACAATCACGAGAATTTCAGAGTTTAATGCAGAAGAAAGAAGAAAGATAATTGAGGATATAATCGGATTAGCATACTTTGATGAAAAAAAGACTGAGGCATTAAAACAACTAGATGAGTCAGATAGGAGACTTGAGATAGCCCTTGCAAGAATGGATGAGATAAAAAAGCGCATTGACGAACTCGAAGAAGAGAGAAACAATCAACTAAGATATGATTTTCTTGAAAGGAAACTAAAGAGACTATATGCTATACAATCGTCCAATAGAATCAGGGATATAGAAACAAGCAAGATCTCAAAGGAAAAAAACCTCAATGCAATTAAATCCGAATCAAAAAGGTTTGAAGAGACACGTGGACAATTACGTGAAGAAATAAAAAGACTTGAGGAAGAAAAACAAAAGTTTTTGGATGAGGTTAATGCCTATAACCAAGCCAAAGCTGCCATTGATTCTGAACTTGTCTCTGCAATGCATCAATTTGAGGCTGCAAATAGCAAAGTTGCAACTAATACAAGAAGGATTTCTCAGATAGACTCTAGACTGCCTGAGATCCAATCAGAACTTGCATCACTTCAAGAAAGGAGATCTGCCATAGAATTACAGCTATTAGAACTTAAAAATTCTGTGGCAGAAATTAATGAATCAAAAAAGAAAGCAACTACAGAACTGGTTTCCGTAGAGTCTGAAACTAGCCAAGTCTTAAAACAGCAATCACAAATTACTACAAACAAACTTAAGGTAGACGAAAAACTGCGAAATCTTACAGAATCATTGAACAAGGCACAACTTTCCTTGTCCAAATTGCAACAGGAGCAAACTGATATTCTAAATAAAGTTGAACAGAACTCCTCCAGATTAAAAACCATGAATCAAGAAAAACAGAGTCTTGAAGTTCTATCACAAAGACTAAGAAAAGTTCGAGCAAGTCATGAAGTCGCAATAAATGATCTTAAATCAAGACTCGGTAATCTTCGCGAAAAACGAATCAAGATAGAAAAAGACATTGAAGACACTACTATCATCTTTGAGAAGGCAAGTAAGGCTGCTGCTCAATACGAGGCAAAAATCAAAGTTGTAAAAGAAGTAATGCACGAAGACTATTCTATCGCAAAACTAAAAGAAGAGTCTAAGAGACTCGGAATCCTAGGGTTAGTGTATGAAATTCTATCTTGGGATAAGCAATATGAAAGACCAATCCTTGCCGTAGGTTCTGACTGGCTCAAGGGTATTGTTGTAAACGACTTTTCAACACTGCTTGGACTTGCTGAATTTGTACAACATAAAAAATTACCAAAGGTAAGGATAATTCCATTAGATGCAATTTCAAATTCCAAAACATCTTTTAAAAAAGAACAAGGAGTTCTTGGAGTCTTATCAGAATTTGTAAAGTGTGATACAAAATTTGAATCTCTCAAGAATTTTGTTTTCGGAAATATAGTATTAGTAGATTCAAAGGAAAAAGCTTACGAATTATCAAAAAAGGGACACAGATCAGTAACTGTGGATGGACAATTCTTTGAGGCTGACGCAAATGCAATAGTTGTAGATGTAAATTCCAAAGTATCTAATCTTACAAAAATAATTCTTCTAAGTACATCAGTAGATGGTCTAGTTCAATCGCTTGAACTTTTACGAAAATTCATTCAAAACAAGAAGGGACAGACAAAAAAACTAGAAAGAATCATCAAAAGTCTGGAGGGCAGGTATAATGCATCAGAGACTGGTCTTGCAAATGTCGATTTAGGCCTTACCGATATAAAGGCAAAATTAAGAACAATGACTACATCTGAGGAGCAATTAACATCTAGAATATCTCAATTGAGGAAAAAGGAAGAGGGCATCTTGGTTAGTGTGGCTAAATTGGAGTCATATTCAGCATCTCTAGTAGAAAGGATTTCTTTAACAAGAGAAAATTATGCCGAGGAAGAGCAAGCAAGAATTGCAGCCATGCTATCGTCTTTAAATGAAAAAAGAGCAAGTTTAATGAGTACCCAGAGTTCCATCTCTTCACAATTTCGTGACCTTACAAGCAACCTTACCGAGGTTAGTAATGAAGAAAACTCGTTGAAATCCAATATGAGAGTCCTGTCACAAGAACAATCTTCATTGAATCATGAGAAACATGATCTTGAGGTAGGTTCAAGAGCACTGCTAAAGGAAAAGGAAATTGCTGATGTCCTGCTTGTTAGCTTAAGAGAAAAAGAACAGCAACTTATATCCACTGCCGGGACATCAGTTTCTACTTTAAAGGAATATGATGCTAAATTGAAAGACATCTACGAGGCCGAGAGAAATCTTAACAAGGACATTAATAGTTTGGAAAGACAGTCTGATTCCATTTCAAGAGACATTAAAGATCTGGTTGATAATGAAGAAAGAATACGCAAGACATTAGAATCCTATGGATATCACACACTTTTAGAGTCGTTTGAAGTGGATCATATGCTAGTCGATATAGAATCTGAAAAGAAAAGTCTCATAGGAGCTCTAAATACTAGAGCACCAGAGACATACGTTGAGATCTCAAATGGTTATCGTTCTATGTCATCTAGAAAGAATGAACTTGAGGCAGAAAGAAATTCTATTGTCAAATTCATTGATGAAATTGAAAAAGATAAACGCCAAACTTTCTTAGAATCTTACGACAAAGTAGACAAAGATATACGTGAGATATTCAACAAGATGACAACAGGAAATGCATGGCTTGAAATCCAAAATGAGGATGACCTATTTTCTTCTGGTATATCATATTTGGTTCAATTTCCAAACAAGCCAAAACGAGAATCTACATCAATTAGTGGTGGAGAGAAAACACTTGCTGCAATCACATTTCTGTTGGCTCTTCAAAAACTAAAACCTTCCCCATTCTATCTATTAGATGAAGTGGATGCACACCTTGATGCTCTAAATACAGAAAGACTTTCCAAGATTCTAGAGGAGAGATCCAAGGGAAGCCAGATGATCATGGTATCACTAAAAGATTCTGTAGTACAAAAGGCTAATCTGGTTTATGGTGTATTTCCAAGAAACGGTGTATCTCATGTTGTGTCACACAGAATTTCAGGCATACCACAGGTAGCAAGCTAGGTCAGCGGCGCAAAACAGGCAACACTTCTCTCTTTAAGAATCTCCTCAAGAGGGGGTTCCTTTTTGCATTTCTGTATGGCATAGGAACATCTAGACCTAAACTTGCAACCTTGCAATCTACCTAAACTTGAATCATCTTTAATTCGAATCATCTTCTCCTTTGAAAGATTTTCAGGGTCTGGTTCTGATACTGAATCAAGGAGCGCTTGAGTATACGGATGTTTTGGATTGGATAAAACTCCATTTGTAGGCCCTGTCTCAATTATGGAGCCATTATACATAATTGCAATCCTATGGCCAACATATGATGCGGTAGAGAGATCATGTGTAATGTATAGATAGGAGATTCCAAGGTTTTCTTGCAGTTCTTTCATCAGTTCTAATATGCCAATTCGAACAGAGACATCTAACATAGAAACTGGCTCGTCTGCAATGATTAGTTTGGGTTTTATGACAATTGCACGCGCAATTGCAACTCTCTGTCTTTGACCTCCAGATAACATATGGGGATATTTTGATGCAATCTCGTTTGCTGGTTCAAGTTTGACTTGACTTAATGCTTCTAACACAAGGCGATTTCGTTCTTCTCTATCTCCAATAGAATGAATTTCTAATGGTTCTTTGATAATATCAAGGACAGTCATTCTGGGATTTATTGATGCATATGGATCTTGGTAAATCATTTGGCATTCCATCCTTATTTTCTTTAGAGGTTTTTTCTTGTCAGTTATTTCTAGCCCATCAAAAGTAATCCTTCCAGAGTCGGGTACTTTGGTGCGAAGCAAAAGTTCTCCAAGAGTTGTTTTTCCAGAGCCAGATTCTCCAGCCAATATTAATGTCTCCTTTCTTTGAATTGAAAAAGAGATGCCATCAACCGCTTTAATGTGATCCTTTTTTCCATCCGTCCCTTTTTTTATAAATGATTTTCGTAAATCCTTGACAGTTAGTAGCTCATTCATCATACTCTAGTCGAATCTCAAATATATCAAGCGATCTGTTAATTGGTACTTTATAGAAAGGTGTTTGCATCAGTTGTCTACAAAAATTAGGAGATTATGATGATTCCATTTCTTATTAGATACTTCATATCTTCTATGAATTGTATGTCTGAAATTTGGTTCGTTCCCCACGCACCAGCGCTCGTTCTTACCCATGATGGTATACTGGGATCATTTGAGGATTGGGGAGTTGCCGGAATTATCATTATATTTTTTTGAATCAAATATTGCATAGCACTTAGAAATTCTGAATCAGTAATTTCATTCCTTGACCACCATTTTGCATTATTTTTAATCCATGGTTGAATTAGTTGCTTTGAAATAGGTTTCATAAGAGAACCTGAAGAACCAACATATAGAGAATCTACGGCAGAATCAAATTCTGCAGAATTTTGATTAAATCCGTCTATTTCTGAAACCAGGAGTAGATTGTAGATGCTACCATCTTTAAACCAATAATATGCTTCTTCAAACTCAGTATTACCTTGAGGAATATTCTCCATGATGACTTTTATCTTGTATCCATAAGGGAATTTTTCTATTGTTTTTGAGGTAATGTTGTATTGATGGTTGGTGTTGTTAAACAATGCGGCATTGACAAAAGTATCCAATACATTGGAATTGGTAGAATTTAAAGTAGAATCGGAGATGGGTTTTCCCGTATTGGTAAAATAAATGCCCAGAGTTGCACTTGTGTCTGAAGTAAACTTTGTAAAGAATGCTAACTGGTTTCCAGTTGGGATTCCCTGGGTCCAACCGGCTGGTGGATAAAATGAAAAATTATGCGCATCATCTTTGTAAATGGTTTGTAATGGCTTAGTAGAATTTGGTAATTGTGACACCTGTTTTTCTGTAGGCAAAAGTTGTCCTGCATTTGGTGAAGAAAAAATATTATTCGAAACTAGTGTCATCTTTTGCACACTATTTTTAATCTGAGGATTTCCAGACTGGTAGTAAAGGATCACCCCAGTTTGCTTGTCAACTATATATTGGGTATTTCCAAGCGTCGCTGTTAGACCTTGTCGAGAGGTTCCATTATAGTCGTAGGTATCATTTGACAAGGACCAGCCGCTTTGAATCCAGTGACTTGTGTCTATTGGGATGGGTTCCATTACTTTAAATCGATCTCCAAATACTCCGCTTGAGAGAAAAGCATTCAGATATAGATGAGAAGGAATTCCACAGGTTTCTCCAGGATTGCACTCTAGTTCATTCTTTGCAGAATAGTCCCACTCGTCAAACATTGCAATATTCTTGTCAATTCCAATATGGTATGCAAAATTGGTGTAAAGAAAAGGTTTGTCATCAACGGTTTCATTATATTTCAGATAGTCTCCAGGAAAAAAACATACTAGATTTGGGGTACAATTAGACCGGTTCTGGTTAGGTAAGGGAGTGTTGGATATTGGAACGGGAGATTGAAAAAAATTGGAAGAATTATTTGAATTTGGTGAGGAACCATTATTTACTTCACCAATAGTTGAATTTGTCATGTTATTTGATGTCAGTATTTTCTTACCTGAGATTAAAGATGGAATAATGTTAGTATCAACCAAAGTCAATGTCTGTTGAGTAGCTAAAAGCTGAGGAGAACCCGTTTGATAGTATAGGACTATTCCAGTCTCCTTATCAATGATATACCTGCTGTTTTCATAAGATGCAAATAGGACTTGCCTTGAATTGCCATTGTATTGGTAAGTGCTATTTGTTAGGGACCAATGAATCCAGTGGCTTGCGTTGATTGGTGTAGTATCAATAATCTCGTATCGGTCAGACCATATTCCAGAATTTAGGAAAGATTGGAAAAACCTGTGGTTTGGATTCCCACATGTCGAGACTGAAATACTACAAGTATATACTGCTTTACTTCTATCCATTTGCCAAACATCAATCATGATACTATTCTTCCCAAAGCTTGCTTGGTAGGTGAAATTTAGGTATAGATTTGGTATCCCACCAACTGTTTCATTATATTTTAAATAATCTCCAGGGAAAAAACAGGCCATGTTTGGTATACAATCAAATCTTTTCTGACTTGAAGCCATAGAATCTGTGAGAAAGCTTGGAATTATACAAAAGGAGGCTAATATGACACAAAAAATTAATTCTTTCCATAATCTAAAATCATAAATTCTATATTTCAAATTATAGGGCCCTAACGAATTTTTGTAAACCTTAATTTCTGAAATTGTCATGTAAGGAGTTCCTAGGTGATGACTGCCTTTTTGATTACCAAATGATCTCCATCTATTGAGATCTTTACATAATCTCCCTTTTGAAGCTGTAAGTACTTCCTACACTCTTTTGGGATGGAGATTGTACCGGCTGTAGTTATTTTGACTAGTTGTTCACTAGATTCACTAGACATTATAAAATATTATAACATATAGAATTTAAGAATTTATTATGATATGTAAGTTTTTTCAGAATTCTAACCTTGTAATAGGACCATTCAAAACTATTTTACAATGGACTAGATAATTGCCATTTTTTACGAAATTGTGATTTGTAATTCTTTGTGTCACAAATATTAACAATTTTTGAAAAGACTTCTTACCTACTTTATAAATAATATTTCCAAAATTGGCAGATCAAGTTAATATCGATTCCTAGTTAATAAAGAAACACAATGGGGTCTGTGCCAGGTAGGCTACTAACATATTCGGTAGTAATAATTATACTTACAACTATAACTGCCGCAGGATATTCTCCAAATGTGTTTGCATCTGGAGCAAATCCCTTTAGTAATCTTGGTCTTCCAGATAACCAAGGAATTATTGGTTCTTCAAGTAACAAAGCAAATCATTCAAGCAATGATAATTCTGAAAGCTCGGATTCAGAAACAAGTGAACCAACGACTAATGAAGATTCGAATGAGATAAGTCCTACCAGTTCACTAAATCAAACCAGTTCACTAAATCAAACCAGTTCACTAAATCAAACCAGTTCACTAAATCAAA
>CAZIHN010000027.1:0-18219 GCA_964538845.1 uncultured Nitrosopumilaceae archaeon
AAATCAATTTTATTCACAAAGGAGCTTTATATCGTATGGAAAATACAAAAATACTCAGGTATTACACGTAGGATATGTCAGCCAAAGATAAGACTATTGAAATAGCTGGGGAATCACCGTTTAAGCTTCTTTCAGGGGTTTTCGAAGTACAAATAGCAATATGTGAAAATCCGCCATTAGTAGACGATATAAAACGAAAAAACTTTCCACTATTATGGAAGGATAATTTTCATCTCAGAGTAAAAGACAAAAAATTTACACAAATTCTAGGTTCCTCTTCAAACCCATTACCTGATTCAATCTTCCAAAGGGAAAGTGTATGGATAGTTGTTATAGATCAATTTTCTTCGATTCACAATATTTTCCAAATAGAAATTCCAAGGACTGCAGAATTTGACGAAACTAAAGGAAGACATGAAGCTACAAAACAAGAACCACCACCAGAACAAGAGTATGTAAGGCCTTCAAGATCCCAAGAACGTCCGCAACCTGCTGAACGCGGACCACGAGGTTCACCTGGTCTTCAAGGTCCACCTGGACCAATGGGTTCTCCAGGTCTTCAAGGTCCACCTGGACCAATGGGTTCTTCCGGTCCGCAAGGTCCACCAGGACCAGTTGGTCAACAAGGTCCTCTTGGTGTTCAAGGAGATAAGGGTCCACCGGGTCCTCAAGGTACTGAGGGAGATAAGGGCCCACATGGTCCTCCAGGTGATAAAGGCGATAAGGGCGACAAAGGACTTACTGGAGAAAAGGGAGTAACTGGTGATAAGGGTCCTCCTGGCGACAAAGGTCCTAGGGGAGATAAAGGAGAGCCAGGAGAAAAAGGCGACAAGGGAGACAAGGGAGACAAAGGCGATAAAGGCTTAACAGGTTTGCCCGGTCCATTAGGTGAAAAAGGACCAACGGGACCTCCAGGTCCACAAGGAGACAAAGGAATCATTGGCCCACCAGGTGATCAAGGACCCAAAGGGCCTCAAGGGACACAAGGCGATAAGGGAGTTCCAGGTCCACAAGGTTCTCCCGGTGAAAAAGGGCTCACTGGTCCTCAAGGCACTCCAGGAGATAAAGGACCGATAGGACCACAAGGTCCTTCCGGTGAAAAAGGGCTTACTGGTCCAAATGGTCCACATGGTGAAAAAGGCCTTACAGGTCCACAAGGTCCTCCCGGTGAAAAAGGTGTTACTGGTCCTCAAGGTTCTCCAGGTGATAAAGGTGTGCAAGGTCCACAAGGTCAGGTAGGTGAAAAAGGGCTTACAGGCATTCCTGGGGCTCAAGGGGAGAAAGGTCCAAGAGGAGTGCAAGGACCTCCAGGTGATGCAGGTGCAAGAGGTCCACCTGGCCCACTCGGTCAACCAGGTCCACAAGGAATTCAAGGTTTGCAAGGTGAAAAAGGCCTTACAGGTCCACAAGGTCCACCCGGTGACAAAGGTCCTCAAGGAGTTCAAGGTCCTCAGGGAGAAAAAGGCCTTACAGGTCCACAAGGTCCACCCGGTGACAAAGGTCCTCAAGGAATTCAAGGTCCACCTGGAGAGCAAGGTCCGAGAGGTCCACCAGGTCCACCAGGTGATAAGGGCCCCGCGGGATTTTCAGAGCAGGAGCGTACCTTGATAACTCAATTGCTTGAGCTATTGGCTTCAAAAAATGTCATAACAACAGAACAGCAAATCAAACTACTTAGTTTTCTATACTAGGAAGTATCTTCAAATAACTCTTGACCAAATAGTTGTTATGAGTATGAAAGATAAGATAGAATTCAAAATGTTAGATCATCAGAGAGTGGGAGAAGAATATGTCACATTCAAACTCGAAGATGGTACGATGGTAAAAGTTAAGGTTGATCTTGACAGGGTGGGAATAGCAACTAACTTCAAGAATCCTGACGGCACTCCACATTATGCAGTTAATGCATCGCTCAAGCTATCAATTATACCTAATGAAAGAAAATTTTTTGTTGAACCTGATGCAGTTAAAGGTAAATCACCATCTCCTCCTGGTCAGATGTTCAGCTAAAACATTTCAAATTATCGCCTACTAGAAGCGATAATTTGTTTTAGTTTATCTTCGTCTTCTCGAAGCTTTTCTTTTAGCTGATCTCTTAGCTTTAGTAGTTGGTTTTCTTCTTGCAGCTGCTTTTCTTTTTGGAGCAGATCTTCGCTTTGGAGCGGATCTTCTTCTAGCAGCTCGCTTTGATCTTTTTGCCATTGTTCATTTGTAATATTTACTTGTTTTTCTATCGTGACGCTTAAGAAAATTACACTAAATGATGATATTGAATAAACAAATGTTGCATAAAAAATGAAAAATTTGATCGCAATTTAGTATACGGATTCAGCTGAAGGTCTTCTTCCTTGAAACCATGATAAATTACCACATTGTGTACATTTGTATTGTCGTCGTCTTTTGTAAGTTGGAATCTCTGGCATGAAAACAATTTTTTGTTCTGTTTTTGAAATGCATTGCTTACACCATCTATATTCTATTTCTTCTTTCATAGTTGAGGAGAATTTTCTAAACAATAAAGAGTTTCTACTATTTATTTTTCACAATTGTTAAAACGTCTTCATCTATTAACTTGTGAACCAGTCCTACTCTCTGTCCTCCATACTTGACACTTTTGCCCCAGACAAGAGCAAACCTAAAGTCTTTCTTCATGTCTCTATGCAACTTGTTACAAACATCTAGCACAGTGGATCCATTTCTTACTATGAGGGGTTCTTTATAGTCTGTTTCTCCACCTTTTGGTCTCATATAAATCCGAATAAAATCTAGTTTTTTGTATATGATGTCTTTGAGAGCGTTTATGTTTATGTCTGAATCTGCCGAGATGGGAACAAATTTTGATTTTGCATTTTCTTGTAATTCATTTAGGAAACCCTGATTGACTAGATCAATCTTATTCATTATTGTTAGAGATTGAACATAAAATTTGTTGCCTGATATGAAATCAGTTAACTGCTCAGAATCTACATCTTCTCTTATCAACACTCTACCGTTAGTAACCCCGTATAACCTGAGTATGTCTTTCATTAAATTGATAGTCATTTTTGTGAGAGGTACTTGTTGACTTACTGCAATTCCTCCATCTCCAGTTTTTTCAATAACAATATCTGGAGGTTTTTGATCAAGTCTGATGCCAATATTGCCCAGTTCGTTTCTGATGACTTCTTCATGATATGGCTGAAATACATCAAGTATGATTAATACCAAATCTGCGCTCTTTGCTACTGCAAGGACTCTTTTACCCAGTCCCTTGCCCGTGGATGCCCCTTTGATAATGCCTGGTAGGTCTAACACCTGAATCTTTGCTCCGCGATGTTCCATCATTCCGGGTACAACTGTTGTCGTTGTAAATTGGAAAGCACCAACAGCAGATTTAGCACCTGTTAATCGGTTAAGCAAAGTTGATTTTCCAACACTTGGAAGACCAATTAGAACAAGAGTAGCATCACCAGTTCTCTTGACATCAAAACCAATCGAACTACCCGATGATTTTGATTTTTGTTCTTCTTGTTCCCTACGAAGTTTGGCAAGTTTTGCTTTTAGCAAACCAACATGGTGTTCTGTTGCCTTGTTGATTTGGGTTTTTGCCATCTCATCCTTTATTGCTTGGATTTTTTCTGGAACTCCCATACTACATTACTTAGATGTCATACTGAATAAAATCCTACTAATTTCCATTTATGCGGTTTTATAGATCAATTGCTAAAATTTGACTTGGTAAAAATGAAAAAAGGGAAAATCTAAAAATAGACATTCTAGATATCTGCAATGGAGAATACCTCTTAAAAAAGCCATTAACATTATGAATTTAAGTATGAAATATTACCAATTTTTAAATTTCCTTCTCTAAGAATAAGAATTCTATTTTAGATTTTTTTTGAATATAAAATAATATTTTCTCTCTTTATGTAGATAATTCTGGTCGCTGGTATTATCTCAAAATGTTCAGACAATTTAAGAAACTCTGGTAGAGAAACCTCTTTGATTTTTCTAAGATCAATGAATCCTATAGAATATAACTTTGGGTTATCGTTGTAGAGCGCATTACTAAAAATCTCTTCAACTTTTCCTTTTCTAGCCACATGATATTTCTGATTCAAAACTATTTTAGCTACGAGTTAATATGTCTGATGTCCTACGTGATTAGAATGAAGCCGAAAATATTTGCTGTCGATATTGATGGAACAATAACTGATAATAAAGGTGGACGAGTAAATCTTGATGCTCTAGGGGCTCTTAGATATCTTGTAAAAATAGGACATAAAGTAATTTACGTGACTGGCCGATCCTCTATTGAGGCATATGTGCTTTCTGTCTTTGGAGGCACTACAAGAATTGCTGTAGGAGAAAATGGAGGTATAATAACATCAGGACCAAATGAACACAAACTGATTGGTAATAAACCAGAATGCATAAAGGCATTTGAATTTCTCAAAACAAAAATTCCGTCAACTGTAGAAAAGCAAGTTTTTCCTCGCATCACCGAAGTTGTTTTGGAAAGAAATTTTGATATCGAATTGGGGTCAAAAATCCTCATTGAAAATAATTTTGATGTGCAGCTTTCTGATAGTCAATATGCATTTCATATTAATTCAAAGGGAATTAACAAAGCAAATGGTTTCCTTGAAGTCATGAATATGTTCTCAGCAAAGAAGGATGATGTCATCGCAATTGGGGATAGTGATACAGATGTTCCATTGTTCAAATTGGCTGGAACGAGTGTGGCGTTAGGAAATGCTTCTGAAGAGGTACAATCTCATGCCAGTATTTCAGTACAAGGACATGCAGGTGATGGGGTAATTGAGGCTCTCGAATCAATTGAATTAAAGTTACTATCGGAATAGAATCATGACCATTAGATTACTAGTCAATGAAATTAAATTAAACATAAATCAAATATGCGACAGACTAGGTTATTCTCAAGTCGAGTTTGAGATTTCAGAAGCATCACGTCAAGAATTTGGAGATATAAGCTGTAATATTGGATTTTTACTGGCTAAACAACTGAAAAGAAAACCAATTGACATCGTCACCATACTTGCAGAAGAATACAAAAAAATTCAGAGTTATTTTGTGTCGGATGTATTAGCTCACCCGTCGGGATACTTGAATTTTTTTATAAATTACTCCTCTTTTATTTATACGGTAATTCAATCAGCAATACGCAAAGATTATGGTAAAATAGATATAGGAAAGAATTCAAAAATTGTTGTAGAGCATACAAGTGTAAATCCTAATAAAGCACTTCATATCGGTCACGTTAGAAATATAGTTATTGGGGACACATTAGTTAGAATTCTTCGAAAGGCGGCTTATGAGGTTAATGTCATAAATTATGTTGATGATTCAGGAGTTCAAGTTGCAGATATCATAGTCGGATTCAAGTATGGAGGGTTTTCAAAGGATCCACCGGAGGGACAAAAATTCGATCATTACTGCGGAGATGTTGTTTACGTTAACATCACAAAATTGTATGAAACCGATAAATTTCTGCTTGAAAAGAGATCGAAAATACTCCAAGAACTGGAAGACGGAACTTCAGATATAGCAAAATTTGGTGATGAGATTACAAGAAGAGTACTTGAAGAGCAAATTAAGACCTGTTGGCGTCTTGGCGCTGAATATGATTGCCTAAATTTTGAATCGCAGATTGTCCGCTCTAAAATATGGAAGATAGCTTTTGAAAAAATGAAAACTATGGGAATAATTGAGTTGGAAAAGGAAGGCAAGAACATTGGATGCTGGGTCATCAAAGGCGAATCTGATGAGGATAAAGTTCTAGTAAGGAGTAATGGAACTGCGACATATATTGCAAAAGATATTCCTTTTGCAGCGTGGAAACTTGGGATCTTGGAAGATCCATTTTATTATAGGCAATATAGCTTGCAACGAACAGGGCGAATTCTCTGGCAGACTACTCTGGAGAAAACAGAAACTACTATGTCTTTTGCGGGAAATATTGTAATTACGATAATAGATTCTAGACAATCACGTTTACAGGAAATTATTACAAGAATAATGTCTGATTTCACATCTGGACAGGAATCGTACCTTCATTTGGGATATGAAACGGTAACACTGAGCAGCGAGACTGCCAGTATGCTTAATCTTGAAACTGGTGGAAAAGATGTGCAGATGTCAGGTAGAAAGGGACTATATGTTAATGCTGATTACATCTTAGATGTTCTCGGAGTAAGAACTTACGAGGAGGCAAAAAAGAGAAATCCTGATCTTGATGAATTGGATTTAGTTAAGATATCTGAAATGGTAGCAATTGGTGCAATCCGATATTCTATGATAAAACAGGACCTTGACAAGATTATCACCTTTGATCTGACAGAATCTCTAAGCTTGGAGGGTGATACTGGACCTTATCTACAATATGCCTATGCCCGTGCAATAAGAATTTTAGAAAAGGCAGAAAAAGTTCCGATGTTTAACATCTCGTTCGATTTATTGAATACCGAATATGAAAAGCATTTGGTTAAAATGATTGGCAAGTTTGATATTCAAATAGAAGATGCAGTAAAGAATTTCTCTCCTAAGATAATTGCCAAGTATTGCTATCAATTATCAGTCTCTTTTAATGCTTTTTATGAACATGTCAAGGTGCTTAATGCTGGTTCTGAATCATTAATTAATGCAAGATTGTGTGTTGTGTATGCATTTAAGGAAACACTTGGAAAGGCGTTCGAATTATTGGGAATTGGCTCACCGGACAGAATGTGAGGTAAATTAAATTGAGTCTAAAAAAAGTGAATTCTATACCGGTAATTATGGCTGCGGTTGGACTTGTATTTACTGTTTGGGGAATGTTTACTATATCTCAAGGAAAAGTTATGGTGGGGATAGCATTTTGGGCTGCATCCGTTATTACCGGTAAGATAGTTCAAAGAAAAACTAAACCCAAGAATTGAACCTATGACCAATGAGACGTTAAAATTTCTTCCTTGGAAAAACTATTATCGGTATATGATTAGACCTGATTTGTGAAGAAAATAAAGCAGAATGATAACGTATTATTCTTTTACAATGACTCTAAGAAATGGTTAATGAAGGTATCAAATAAGCAAAAATTTCACACTCATATTGGAATAATTGATCACAAAAAAGTAATAGGGAAACAATATGGGAATGCGATCAAAACTAATAAAGGAAAAATAATCTACCTTTTAGAGCCAAGTATCTATGATTATGTTTTAAAAAGCGAACGAAGTACTCAGATAGTATATCCGAAAGACTTGGGATATATTGCAGCAAGGATAGGATTGCAATCAGGACAAAAAATTGTTGAGATTGGTACTGGCAGTGGATCTCTTACCACATTTTTTGCAAGCATAGTCAAGCCAAAGGGTCATGTGTTTACCTATGACGTAGATGAGAATTTCATGGCAATAGCAAAAAAAAATATCGAAAAAGCCGGCATGAAAAATTATGTCACAATGGAAAAATTTGATATTAAAAATTCTAAAAGAATGCCACAGAAAGATTCCGACGTGGTGATTGTAGATTTGGGTGATCCATGGACCGTTGTTCCACAGGCAAGAAAGATGCTAAAGGGGAGTGGTGCGTTTGTCTCAATCTGTCCGACTATGAATCAGCTTGAAAAATTAGTAGCTGCTCTGAGGCAAAATGATTTTTTTGACATTGAATGTTCAGAGCAAATAATTAGAAGTATTGAAGCTAGGGAGGGTAAGACAAGACATTCATTTCGAGGAATTGGGCACACAACATACGTAGCGTTTGCAAGAAAAGTAACAACTCCGTTAAGTTTGCGCAAAGATTCTATTTCAATTCCATCTGTAGAATTCAATGAAATTGAATCAGAATCTATTGAAAACGAAAGTTTATCCAGACAAAGAAAATAAAATATCCGATGACAAAAATTCTCCAATCTCTTATCGTTAGGAGATTTATACCCGCACGAAAGGCTTCCTCGCGAAAAGGTGAAAACGGTAGAGTTCTAGTCATTGGTGGAAGTTATCTTTATCACGGAGCGCCTATACTGTCTTCAATTGCAGCCTTGAGGTCGGGAGCAGATTTAGTCTATACATGCGTTCCAAAAATTAATGTTGTATCTACTAGAGCATTTTCTCCAAATCTTATTGTTTTACCTCTAGTTGATGCCAAACTTACTAGAGGTGCAGTTCAAAAATTGCTTGGTAATATACCAAAAGAACTAGATTCAGCAACGATTGGTATGGGACTGGGGATTCAAGATAGAGAGGCAATGAAGATCTTGATAAAATCACTTCTTGATAGAGCAGTAATGCTTTCGCTTGACGCAAGTTCACTCATACCTGATATTCTTCCAGAGATAAAAGACAAGAATGTAGTAGTGACACCACACTCAGGAGAGTTTAAGAGATTGTTCGGAGAGATGCCACCTGAAAATGTTAAAAAAAGATCTATTATGGTGCAAAAATATGCTAAAGATAACGGAGTAACTATCCTACTAAAAGGACCTACAGACGTCGTGTCTAATGGCAAGCAAACTTATTTGAACCCAAAAAATCTTGCGGCAATGACTGTAGGAGGAACAGGTGATGTTCTATCCGGTGTGGTGGCTGCAATGCTTGCAAAAAATAAAGATCCACTTGAGGCTGCTTCCGCCGCAGTATTTGTAAACGGAAAGGCAGGGTATTTAGCTCAGAAGAGTTATGGTTTACATATTTTAGCCACTGATTTATTGGAATTTATTCCAGTTTCGATGAAGCCATTTGATAAAGTGAAATAATTATGCAGGAACAATATGTTGACAAGAATTTTTTAAGTCTCATTTCCGACCTACAGAGACTTGTACGACAACCTAGCGTTTCTGCAAAAAATTTAGGTCTTAAAGAATGTTCAAATCTAGTATCTCAGATAATGAAGAAATCTGGCATAAAAGTAGAGATATTAAATCTCGACAAACATATACCTCCTATCGTATATGGCGAAGTAAAATCCAAAGTTAATCCGAACAAGACAATTTTGTTTTACAATCATTATGATGTTCAACCTGAGGAACCACTTGATTTGTGGCAAGACAAACCATTTAGCGGTAAAGTCAAAGGGAATAAGCTTTACGGACGGGGTTCGGCAGATGACAAAGGTGAGCTGATTACAAGGATAAAAGCAGTGGACGCATTTCTAAAAACAACAAATGATGTTCCGTGTAATATAAAATTCCTTATTGAGGGTGAAGAAGAAATAGGAAGTTTACATATTGAAAATTATCTTAAAAAATATAAAAAAAAATTATCATGTGATGCAGTAATTTGGGAGTTTGGCTACGTGGATGATAAAGATAGACAGATCATTAGTCTTGGAATGAAGGGTTTGCTTTATGTTGAATTGTCAAAGATAGAATCAATTCGAGACGCACACTCTAGTCTGGCAGTTATAATCAACAATCCAGCTTGGCGGTTGGTTGAGGCCTTGAAGACTTTCCGTGACAAATCTGGACGGATTGTGATAAGGGGTTGGTATGATGAAGTAGACAGACTTACTAGTGAAGATCTGAAAATTATTGCCTCTGAGCCATTTGATCAAAAATCGTTCAAAAAGGAATATGGGATAAATAAATTCGTTGGTAGGAAGAAAGGCTTGGAACTAAAAAGAGCACTAGTAGGAGATCCTACTTGTAACATTGCAGGATTTTATTCAGGATATATAGGCCCAGGTGCAAAAACAGTCTTACCATCTAAGGCACTTGTGAAATTAGATTTCAGATTAATTCCAAAAATGGATCCAAAAAAACAACTTGATCGATTAAAAAGACACTTGAGAGAAAAAGGATTTGGTGATATTAAAGTAAGGATGATTCACGGTGAAGCCGCTTCAAGAACTAAATTATCTGACCCATTTGTTAAGATAGTAAAAAAAGCTTCAAAGGAATCATATGGCAAATCTGTTATTAATATATCATCAGCGGGGACAGGTCCAATGTTTTCATTTGTCAAAATTTTAAATGTTCCTTGCATTGCAGTAGGAAGTACATATGTATTCTCGCGAATCCATTCACCAAATGAATTTGCAAGATTGGATTTGTTAAGAAAAACAACCAAATGTATGTGTAAAATAATCCGAAATTTTGCCACTTCTTAGATTCTTTCATTATTGTTAACTAAGAAGAGCGTGAGGAATCCAAGAAATGGTATACCCGAGAGAACTTTGACAGGTGAATGATATTAGGGAAAGGCCTTTATTGTACTAATTTTGCAAATTAGTCATGGCGTACATGTACATGCCAGGAGCAACTGCAGTTGGTATAACCTTCGACGGGGGGGTTGTAATGGCAAGTGAGAGGAGAATATCGTACGGTAATTTTGTGGTAAGCAAGACTACGAAGAAGACCTTTAAGATTACAGACTTTGTTGGTGCATGCTGTGCTGGAATGGTAGCAGACATGCAAGTACTGGCAATGCAAATGAGAGCATTGACTAAGATTAGAAAGATGGAACTCAAACGCGAAATACCGCCCAATTCGGTTGCCAAGATGATGTCCAGTCTTATGTATGAAAGAAGATACTATCCTCTATTGACACAGGTGATAGTTGGAGGAGTGGACGGAAGTTCTACAATCTATACCCTTGATCCACTGGGTTCAGTTTTACCAGATGACTATGCAGCTGTAGGTACTGGTGCAGAAATGGCATTAGGAGTACTTGATCAGGAATACAAATCAAAAATGAAGGAAAAGGAAGCTGTGGCCTTGGCAGTCAAATCAATAAAATCCGCAATAATGAGAGATGCTGCAAGCGGTGACGGAATAGATGTATTGATTGTGGACAAGAACGGTATAAGAGAATTTACAGAAAACTAACTATTTCTTAATCAGTTTGGCAGATTCCCAATACTTGTCGGAAATATAATGAAGATTTTTTACAACTTCTCCTTTTGACATTTGGTCCAACTCGTCACTTGAAACTAGGGCTATACCAACGGCAATGAATTTGCCATGTTTTTCTTCGACTACACAGATAACGTCATCCTTTTGGAACTTCGTAAACTCTCGGATGCCAGGACGCATAACGTTTGCACCATTGCAAACAAACTTGATGGCTCCTGAATCTACCACCACCTTAGGAAACTTTTCTAGAAGTCCTATTTCTGAAAGTAATGGTATGTAAGTATCTCCTAATCTTATAGCTGCAAGAGACTCTCCAGTTATTAGCGAGGCGTCATCTTCAAGTTCATGCATTATCAAATTCTTGGATCTTGAAAATTCGTAATGCCATTGTTTATTCACCTGATCCAGGACTTCGGAGATGTCAGTTTTAGAAAGATTATGTGATTTCAATTCTCGACATTTCCTGTCTTATATCTAACAAATCACGCAAAATTGAGCTAGCTGTTTCCATACCGCCAGCTCCACGGCCTATTATTGTCTGCCGACCAGAATGTTCTGAATTAAAAGTAATAGCGTTTAAAGTATCATTTACACATAAAGGATCCTCTATGGGTAATTCTTTTGGTACTACCTCCAACGTTCTGTTGCAAGAAGCAATCAATTTTATTGCACAATCATGAGATGAAGCCTTTTTTATGTCTGATGTTGCCACATTTCTAATTCCGATTCTCTTAATGTCCTTTATTGTTACTTTCATATCCATAATCCAATTTGCAAGGATGACAAGCTTTGCAGCGGCATCAAAACCATCCAAATCCAGAGACTCTTCTGCCTCAACATATCCTTTTTTCTTCGCGTCTGAGAGAGCTTCCTTAAATGATAACCCTTTTGACATGTTTGTTAGAATGTAATTTGTCGTTCCATTTAGAATTCCTTGAAAGGATACAATTCTCTCACCTCGTAAACTATTCTTTGCATAATCTAAAATGGGAGTACCACCTCCAACAGTACCACTGAATTTTAATTGTATCTGGTTATATGTTGCTAATTCAATTAGGGATGGGAAGGCAATAGCCAAAGGTCCCTTGTTTACTGTAATAACATGGAGTCCCTTCTTCATTGCGTTTACAATATGGGACATGCCTGGTTCTGCATCTTTGTAATTACTTGGAGTTGTTTCAATTAAGACTTCTGCATCCATACCTTTTATCATTTCCAAACCGTTTGCATCTTTTTCTCTATTGTGATATTTCCTTACACTTCCATATTTTTTCTTGACTTCCAATAACCTATTCAAGTCAAGACCGGCAGAAGAGGCAGCTGCTCCTTTTGAATCGAATATGCCAACTATTCTTGGTTTCAAACCATGTTTTGCATAAAGATCTTCAGATCTAGAAAGTAGAAGCTTTGCAAAGCTTTGTCCCACTACTCCAAAGCCGCATAATATTATTCGCAATATTGACAAGACACAATTTGGTATTAATTAACATTGACTAACACTAGGATTACTTTATTAAAGCAACAACAATTCTTGATATCATGAAATTAAAAAAATATGCTTACTCGGCAATTATAGGTGTAATTGCAATTGTAGTAATTATTGTTGCTCTTTCACAGTTTAACATTTTGTCAACAGACAACCAACAGCCTCAAGAAACTAATTCTAGTCTATACTTAGACTTTTCATACGAGGAAGCTAATCTCGATATTAAGAATACCTTAAAAACTCAGCAAATTAATATGTCAAATATTATAAGATTTAACAGTCCGTCTGACATTAACCAATACTGTAATTTCTTAACTGATGCAAAAAAACAGGCACTTGTAAAATTTTGCACATCAACTGAATTGCAAGACAAACAAGGTTTTCTCGGAAATATTAACATGGTTGGTTCTCCAGAGTCGCCTGGACTTGTTATAGCTGCATTACAATCCAATCCATTCCTGTCTAATTATCCTGATGTAAAGACAGTTTTCGGGGCAGTTATTAACAGCACAATATGCCAATGTTGGGACAAGGAACAACCTCGAGGGTATTCTACACTTTCTGCAATGATAGACGCATTTCGAGATTTTCACATAAACGGTAAGAGGCCAGATAGTACTACACATACAATTCCGTTGGGAGGAAAACACTTTGAGATTGAACTCACAACTAATACAAATGGATATCTCTGGAAATTACTAGTAGCCAGGTAATTTACTCCATTTCTTAGTTCATGAAGGTTGACGCGACTCTTAATCTGCAGTAATTTAAACTTGGTAAATGATATTGCTAGAAAACTTGTGGTTGTTGCCTCTTGGATTCGTTGCTGGTATTTTAGGCTCTATGATTGGACTTGGAGGTGGGTTCATTGTAGTGCCAGTATTAACTTTTTTTGGAATTTCGCCAACTCTTGCATCAAGTGATAGTCTTTTTGCTGCGTTTAGTAATGCTGTAGCATCTTCCGCATCTTATGCTAAACAAAAAAGAATTGTTTATGGTGTGGGTATAAAACTAGCACTTTTTTCTATACCTGGAACAATATTGGGGGCTTACATATCGGATCAAGTACCTACTCCTTTATTCAAATTGCTATTTGGAATTGTTCTGATTGCATCATGTATCTATATTTATGCCAGAAGAAGAATGGAATCCAAAGAATACAATTTATCAAAACAAATAATGGTGCTTGCAGTGGGTGCAAGCTTTTTTGCTGGAATAATATCGAGCTTGTTTGGTATAGGAGGTGGGGTAGTATTTGTACCTCTTTTAGTAATAGTGATTGGCCTTTCTATGAAATTAGCGGCACCTACGTCACAATTCATTTTGATGTTTGCAGCAGCTTCAGGTATGATAATGCATTCCATTTTGGGCCATTCTGATTACTATCAAGCTGGAATATTATCAATAGGGTCATTTTTAGGAGGAATTGTTGGTAGCAGACTCTCTACACGTGTTGATGAGAAAAAACTTAGGATTCTTGTTACTATAATTTTGGCAATAACATCCATAAAGCTCTTTATTGATTCACTGACGGTTCCTTCTTAATCTGATAAAGATTTCTTTTGGAAATCAATACAATTTCACCATTTTCGTTAGATGCTTCAAAATCTATTCCAAGTAATCCAAATTCATCGTTTATTTCCCTACTTTCAGAAATTTTGAATCTTATCCTCAATTTTTCGTCTGTAAGAATCGGTTTAAGGAATCTAGTTTGTCTATTATTCCAAGAAGGATCTCCATCAATTCCATAAAAGATCAATTGGTTTCCATAAATCTCGCCTAATCTTGTGAACTCTCCTTCGATTTTGGACAAGATTGCTCTTCCAGAGATCATCTTTCGTTCTTGATTTGAGAATTGTTTATCAAAGTTTATGTTTTTTATTCCTGAAAATGAAATGTAATTATCTAGTTCTGCTCTAGAAATTGCAAACTCTGAATAAAACTCGTCTCCTATTTTGATCTCTGAAAATTTTTTCATCAGGATCTCGTTTCGTCTGGGTAATAAATAATCTCAGAGTTACTAGTTGCATTACCTGAAGTCAGGTAGTTGATTGAGTTCAATATCTGCTCATGACTAGGTTCTGTGCCCTCGATACTCCCAGGTAAAACCAAAAAAACTCTTATCTTCGACTTTAGGACGTCGCTTAACTCTTGATTTATTGTGGTTGTAAATGGTCTAAGAGCACCTCTAAAAACTTCAATCCTTGCTCTGTCTTTTCCAGAAACTTTTCCACCTGATACCATGTCTGGTCCTATGACTATCATGATTCCTTCCTTATCTTTGAAAAGGGGTGGATTCTTTGCACCTCCTGGCACAAAATTATTGAGAGATTCTTGCAAGACAATAGCAGGGGTGTTTATGAATTTATCAACAAGAACATCCCATTCTTTTCGTGAAAGATCTATTAGTTTAGGGATTTGAGGAACTTTGCCTGTGATATAGACTATTGAGCTAATTTTTCCTACATTTTGATTTGCCGTATTCAGTATTTTTCTTACACTTTCTTGATTTGTCAGATCTATTGTATGGGAATGGAATTTCGATAATTTCTCAGCGGCAACTCCTGGACTTGATTTTGAGATGAGAATTACTGTTTTACCTCCGTTCTCCTCAACAGATTTCGCAAGTAATTCTGTTCTTGCTACATCTGACTCGTCTGTGGCATCTACAGCAAATAACACTACTTTGGATTTGAAATCTGGTTTAGTGAAAGGAATTGAACATGCTATGTGTGGCTTTACAGGATAGAATACTCTATCACCAGGTATGACTTTCCCATTTAGTATGTGTGATATATTTTCATCACATAACATAAGTACAGTCTCTGCAACTTGTTGTTGTGTTAAGAACTGTTCATCTGCAATCATCTTACTTGTGTTATTTTGAACTTTTTCAGCAATTTGTTGGATCTTGGTTAATAGAGTTGATATTGTACTAGCTATTTTTTGAATATCTGATTCAGAAGAAACAGATTTAAATTTTGCAAGTTTTGAGGCCGCATTAGCAATTCCATCTCTTACAGTTTTTTCATCTTCTCCTAGTAATGGGAGTATGTCAGCATTGACAAATTCAACCTCTTGGGAACTTAGACTATCGAATCCACTCACTCTCATAAATTCAGCAGCAGCTTTTGGATAAACTGTTTTGTATATTCTATCAGAATGAACCGGTCCCGGATTAGTTGCTATTGAGATTATTCCTTTCTCAGTTAGTTCCCATGACATTGCCTCCGCGAGTCTATTTTTGGCTCCCTGCGATGCTGTGTAAGGACTTCTGAATCTATATGGTCTTTGTTCATAAGGTCTTTCCTCTGTAAAGAAAGTTGATATTGTCAATATTTTACTTCCAGGTTTCATAGCCTTTATTGCTTGAACCGAAGTCCAGAATGTACCTGTTAAATGAATTCCAACTGTACTTTTGAATTCTAAAATAGGAGAGTTAGCAAAGCATGTTACTGGTCCGGAGACTCCCGCATTATTGATGACAATATCAACTGCACCATATGTTTTTTTTAATTCTTCAAACATCCTTGAAACGCCTTCCTCATCACTAACATCAACACCTGGGAAAATCCTTACAAAAGATCCACTTTTGACTTTGGCGATTACTTGTTCTATCTCTTTCGATGTTTCCTCTAATGGTTCCTTCCTTCTTCCAAGAATTACAATATTTGCTCCATTTTCGGCAAATTTAATTGCAATTGCTTTGCCAATGCCGGTGCCGCTTCCTGTGACTACTACTATTTTATTTTGGAATTTTAGCATTGATAGAGACAGAGGTATTTTTGGACTATTTATTCGATTGCGATTCTCTTTGCGTTATAGGCTTTTAAGACTCGGTAAAATGTGTTTAATGTATTCCATATCGTCATATTTCACTAATTAGGCCGAATACCTGATATTCTGATATTGTAATATTTATTTGAGGGTTGAATTTACCCTCACGCATGCATGATTCTGAACCTGATACCTTTCACCCTTTGAGCAAAAGAGAAGAATTTTGTAAGTTACTTAACAATATAGGTGTTCATGCAGCGATTGAGGATCTAGGACAAGATGAGTCGGAAAAGGGTGATTTCTATTCGAAGCGCTTTAGTAATACCCCTGCAATGGTTACGAATCATGGGGTTATTCAAATTGAGAACTCCAATATCGACATAATCCAAATAATCCAAAAGGGTTGAAGATGGAACAAGACAATGATGCTATTCCATGGGGAGCTCAAGACAGATTTCAGGCACACTTTATAATTAAAAGCCCAACTAAAATTACTGAATATAATTTCCTCGCTAGAACCGAATTGGAAACCGAAGGGCATTTTGCCAGAAAACATGTAAAAGCATTGCAATGGATTGGGGGAGAACTTGCTGATGTTCTAAACTCTGATAACTCATTAAAAGATATGATTTCAAAACTACCATGCGATGATGCTAAAATCTTTATCGAACCCACTAATCATGAGGTAAGAATTCATGGAAATTGGAAAAGCAGCTATGATTTTAAAATAACAAAGGAACTGTTTGCTGTATATGAAGCAATTGCCTCTCACATACGAAAAGAACTAGGCTCTCCACCAATCAAGAGCTAGGCAATCAATTTTATTTCCTCTTGGGATCGCCAAGATAAATTGTTTCTTTACGGTTGTTGCAAGCCTTCCAGCCAAAACTATATCAGTTGCAGAAATGGAATCTATGGAATTGTACACTTGTACAAGATAAGGCGCATGATCAATTCCAGGTCCCTTTTGGTAAACAGCAAAATCACAACCAAATTTAATACCAGGATTTACTATGTATCCTTTGTCTCTGAAGTCTTTGTAAACCAAATATTTCTTTTCAAAATTGTGATATTCCTTTTTGCAAATGTCAAGAAGTTCATTTTGTGTAACAGTTTTTTTTATGTGAAAAATTTTTAATCGGGCTTGGTCTAAAAGATAATATCCTTCAATTAAATCTAGAATAAGTGGAACCTTTATTTCTTCTGGCTTTGGTTTTGCTATGCCTATGGGTTTTCCATAATATCCCTCTACAAAAAGAGAACGTGAATCATCGATGTTCCAAATTACGATTCTGTTTTCTATAATTTCTCCCTTCAAACCGTTCTTGATTATATTTTTAATTGATTTTAATGTTTACAATAATTTAAAAAAATTGATGTTTTAAAGAATCACAAGCTGAGAGCTAATAAGATAAAGGAATCTGATACCTGCAAGCATTTGTCAGACATTTCCTCGATTCCCTCTACCACGTCTTTTAGAAGTAGAAGCTCTTTTGTTGTCGATGTTTCGTCCAATACTCTTATAGTCAATGCTCTATATTTGTCATCTATCAACCTCTCAATCTTCTGGGCTTCATGTGCTAAATCTATTGCAACTGTGCTGTTGTTTCCTGCTAATGACCTAATGATCTCATTAATTTTATAGATCTGGTCAACCGCCTTCTCTATCAAATCAACTAAATCTTTATCGAGTTTTTCCTTCTTTAATGTAGCCCCCTTTATGGCTGCAAGCTTGAAAGCAATTCCTGTAATGAATCCAGCAATTTCATCCATTGTATAGGCAGAATTCAAAAGGTTTTCTCTATTCATCATTAATCCGCCAACATCTGCAATTTCCCTAGTGATTTTTCTGCGTAGAGCTTCAACTTCATCCTCAGTATTCTTTATTCGTTCAATTACATGTTTTATCTCTGTTTTATCAGCCTTGATTATCAAGCCTGGTAATGTTGAAAGATCTCGAACCGCATTAAGAATCCTATTTATTTCATCCTGTAAAACTGCAATCGCCTTTCTTTTAGCTTGTACTTCACGTTCCCCGCTATACATCTAGAGGTTTTCGAGGATTTCAGCAGCTAATAACCCTTGCGTAATCTGATACATAAAGAATATTTCTTTTTCTCTT
>CAZIHN010000028.1:0-17976 GCA_964538845.1 uncultured Nitrosopumilaceae archaeon
TAGAGCGAACGCCTCGTAAGCGTTAGGCCGCGGGATCGAATCCCGCTCGAGGCTTTTTTCTATAAAGCAAATGACTTCGAATGTATAAGAAATTTAAAATCTGCTCTCGTTTTTTGTTTCATCGACAGATTCAATATCTAACTCAAGTTCTTTAGGCAGCCCCTTCCACCATCGTGATATCTCTACCATCCTTAACTCCCCTTTTCATAGACCAATCCACGCCTTTATAGATCTGTCGGTTCTCAACCAAGTAATCAAGTATTTTTAGTTGCATTAGAGTAATTTTCAACCAACGTTATCTAGATTTGATAGAATCGCATAACAATCGTAATAATAAACACATTATGATTTACACCTTAATAAAATCTTGGCTAATCTTCTAAAGCCTGAATAAGCTGATTATAAATCTAAGCCGAAGGAATCTGCAAGATTTTGGAATCTTTCATATGTTTCAAGATATTGTCTACCTTTTGGAGTTATTACAAACGTATTCTTGCCATCGTACTCTATCTTATTCATAAGACCTGCACCAGTAAGGTTATCGAGAAATCTTGAAAGTCTCGAGTGGGATAAATTTGCCTTTGTTAGTAGAGAAGTAACATTAATTCCACTCAAACCACTTTCCTCGGTAACTGTGAGCAAATCTTTTACAATCTGCATACTAGTTCTGTAGATAACCATTATGGAAGATTATATTGGCTGTGATATAAGGGTATTACTACTTATCAATACGATACACACAGTCAGAATGGGTACAAATGAAATGAATTTTATCTCTATTCAAAGAATGTGAAAGCTATGGATTTTTCTTGTATTAATGGTTGTTCCAAATGTTGTGTGGAAAGAGAATACTATCCAAATACGAAATTCGGAAAAATAGGGGTTCTAATTCTTCCTGAGGAAAAAAAAGGATTAGAAAAGTTGGCAGCCAAACATAGCATACCAATTACCATATTACCAAGATTAGGTATCTCTCTAAGAGAAACAAGCGAGCCAGAAAATATTTTAGCTTTTCAATTAATGGGCAAGGAGAAGAATGGAAATACTTGTCCTTTTCTTGAAATAGAAAGTACAGAAAGATCTCCCCACGGAGGATACAAATGTAAAATTTATGAAGATAGACCACTTGCGTGCAGAGCTTATCCTATAATTGAATCTTGTCCAATTGCAATAGATTCTAAATGTAAATTCAGTGAGAGTTGTGGTACTCCATCAGGAAAAATAGATTTTGAATTAGAATCTTTAAAGAAGATAAAGGATAAAATGAAAACAAAGGCCTCTTACATTTGGCGTTATGCTACAGGAATAGGAGACCCAGAAGATAAAGATCTTATTGAAAACGGATGGTTTCTAGTTTGATTTGTTTACTCTTTCATGACTGCCAGGATAATATTCAGAAATTTTTTTTGAATAACATTTACTGCACAAAAGACCTTTTAGTTTCCAAGACTCCATTGGCATATATGTATGATCTAATGGACTTTTACATAAAGAACATAATTGGGCTTCCACCATCTAGCACTCTTTATTTTTTTCGTTATAAAAATCATCTCAAAAAAATTTTCATATCTAATGTGAACAGAAGGAAGCTATTTGCATGAAAAATCTCTACACGTATTCATGTTATGAAAATCTCTTCATTGTAACCAAATTTTAATTGCTTTATCAAAACCGATATTCCTCTATTAATGACCATACAAATTGATCTACGGATCACTTCTTGAGACAAAAATCAAGTTAAATACTAACTCAATTTATAGTAAGGTAGCGGTAGAATGGTTGGCTAGGTGTGGACCTCCTGCAAGAGACCATATCGGTAACCCTTCTGCCGCAAATTAATTAAATTTCTAAAAGAGATCGCGGACTACCTTGCAAATAGTATTGATTTCTTCTTCTTCCTGCTTTATCTTCTTCTCTATAACGCGAATCATAGAATCCTGCCAAACATGATGCGAGAAGAAGTTGTGATAGGTATTTGCTGCGGTCATTTCATCATCTACAACTGTGTCTTCGAGAAACTTTGTTACTACCGTATCCGTTAATTTGAGAATCCTTTGATTGAGCTTTATACTCTTGAATATCGGTTCTAACTTTGATACATCCTCCTTGAAATCATCTTTTGTAAACAAAATCTTCTCATGAAGTATCTTAAAATATACAGCGACAAAGAACAAAGTTGCATATCTTTTAGTCTTGTGACCACCCTTCTTGCCGTAATTAAGAATTTTCTTTGCATATTCTTTCGCGAAATATGGATAAAGAAGAAGTCTATAATCATCTTTTAGTTTTTCATTAAATACCTCATCATATTTACTTCCTCTTGGTAAAAATTGTGCAGGAGAGCTATAGGATTCTGTCGGTCGTTGTTCAAGTCCTGCAACAAATGCTTGGATAGCATCCTTAGCCACAATCACATTTTTGTGATTATCAGGCAAGTATTTGTTGTAGAGGAAATCACCTACAAATTCGCTCTGTTGTGATTTAGTTTTAGTATCAAAAGAACCAGCTTGGATTTCATAAAAATAATGAAGATTTTCCATCTGAGATTTAATCGATTTATGGAAATCCATTAGTGAAACTAGATCTTTTCCTCTCACAGCATTTTGAGAATTCCTATATTTGGTGATATTATTCTGGTCAAGCTCATCGGCAGCTTTTATTATTGTAACTGTTATACTTCCGTCTAAATTATGAGTTCGTCTTGCATGATCTAGTACTGAATTCGACGTTTGTGCTCCATTAACTATTTGAGGGGAATATAGCATTATGGAATTATCCTCCATTTCCTCGAAATCGCTCACAACTATGGTGATGCCGTTATTGTAATAGAAGAACTTGTTTGGAGATTCTTGCAGTGTCTCTCTTAATCCTTTATTTACTGTGGTTTTGAATTGCATCCACTGTCTAATGTTTGATTCAAAAACATAATCTCTATTCTTTGTGACGAAATTAGTAAGCTCTCTTAACTTCAAGATGCCGAGCAGAGTAGTTTGATATCTTAACTTGCATTCAAGTCTAATAGAAGCTTTCTTACCTGCTGCAGGTTTCTTTATTCTGTCCCAAAGCTTTTGAATAATTACCTCAATATCAAATATCTCGATGCCATCACAAGAGTAGTTTTCTACTCTTTGATCAGTTACATATATGCATTCAATCTTCAGATTTTTTTCTTGTATTTTTGTTACTAGGAAAGCAAGTTCAGGTCGCATTTTTGTAATGTCTTTACTTTGTAGGTTCTTGACATCTTCCTTGAATTTTGTTATGGCATCGTGAGAATGAGAAGTACCGTACTTTGATTGAAAGAGATAGATCTTATCTTCCGAGAAATCTACAGGTAAATAGGCATCTATTCCTAAATCGTTTGCACCATCAACTATTGCATCTGTAGCATCATCTTCAGTTGCCTCAAAAACTCTGGTTAGAACCCATTGCAAAAAATTATGTCCTTTTTCCACTTCATTCTGGGCAGTTTCTGAATATTCTCTTATACTATCCCTTACATTCTGGGCAAATCCATCTAATGGATGACTAATACCATTTTGATAATGAAGGGATCTAGCACCTGGTATGAATTCAAGTAAACCATTACTTTCTGTCAAATTGTTCTGGTCTACGAATTGGTGTATTTAGAAAACTAGGTTATTATAATATAATCAAGGTGAGGAAGGGATTCGAACCCCTATAGATTCGCTTTGCAGGCGAACGCATAGCCGCTCTGCCACCTCACCGCGATCAAATTGACCTTCGATGAACAAATAAACCTTTTAGATCAGAATTTTGCAAATTGCTTTGATGCTAATCTTACATCTTCTGCCCTAATTGTTTTTCTACCAGCATGTCCGGACATATCAACAGCAGTCTTTGCAATAGAGGTACCAATTTCCTCAAGTATTCTACGGAGCTCGTTAGCGGATTCATCACTTACTCTCTCTGCTCCAGCTTTTTTTAATATCCTGTACATCGCAGACAGTCCAAATTCAGATGTTGTCATATATTATTCTCATTAAGCCATGATAAAAGACTTTGAGTAGAATAAAACTATGTGACGATCGACTTATACTATCATGTTTTTAACTAAAATCTAATACATGAACTGGCTAACCGATGCTCATATACATCTGTCAGATATCGAGTTTTCAAATGAACTGGAGCATTTGTTTATAGCTATGGGTAAAATGAACTTAAGGGCATGCTGTGTTTCTATTGATTATGAAAGTTCAAAAACTACATTAGATCTTGCTCTAAGGAATCCATTAATACTTCCTTTCATCGGAATTCATCCTGAAAAAGCAACAGATTATTTTCAAGACATAAAAGAATTGATAGAGAGTAACTCGAAAAGAATATCGGGGATTGGAGAGATTGGTCTGGATAGAACATATGTTAATGATGAAAGAGGATTTACAAAACAAGTGACATTATTTAGAGAAATGCTATCTCTTGCAGAAAATTTTGGCAAACCCGTATCTATTCATTCAAGGAAAACTCTTGATGAAATATTCTCCATAATTTCATCCTACTCTTTGAAGGGAATTTTACTTCATTGGTTTGAAGGAAACAAAAAACAATTGCGTAAGGCAATGGATTTGAATTGTTTTGTATCATATGGGCCTGCTATGGTTTATTCAAAGGACAAACAGGTCCTTCTATCTCAGACCGATGAGGATAAAATATTGCTTGAGACGGATGGACCAGTAAAATTTTCAAAATGCTTTGGTTATAAAACTGCACAAATCACGTTTCTACCTAGTGTTCTTTTTTGCGCAGCTAATATTCTCCGAAAATCCTATGATGAGATGCTGGTTATTATTGAAAAAAACACTAATTATTATCTGGAGTATAGGTATAAAAAACCCCTTTAGCCAATCGGGATTAGTGAATAGAGTAAGAAAAATTTCAACAGATTTAATTGCTACTTATAAAGGAAAATTTAGCACAGATTTTGAACATAACAAAAAGGTTCTAGGGGATGTTGCAACTATCAGATCGAAAGGACTCAAGAACGAGATTGCAGGCTACATTACTTCATACTTGAGAAGAGAAATTGAGGAAGAGAAAGATAAGGAATCTGAAAAGGTAGCACAAACAGAATCATTTGATGAGACCGAAGAGATTGAAGAGCGTATTCTAAATTAATACTTTGGGAAAGTTCAAAATTATAAGAAGTCTTTTTGTGACATGATAACAGTGAAGTTCTTGGGTGGTGCCAGAAAGTACTCGCATAATGACGTTGAGATAATAAGAGATTCCTTGACCGTAGCTGATTTATTGATTTACCTTCAAAAGGTTAGTCCAAAAAATCAGTTGCCATTTGAAGAAGTAAATGTCTTGATTGCAGTTAACGGTATAGATTCATCTGCTATACAAGGTAAAGAGACTCTTCTCAAGGATGGAGATGTGGTGAGCATAATTCCGATAGTTCATGGAGGGAATGTGCAAAGAACACAATTTATTGTATCTGGTAATAATGTAGAAATTGTTAGGCTCAAAAGTATAATTACTGAACCTATAAAGTTCCTTGAATTATTGCGCATCCAATATCCAGATCTAATTATACAAGGAATTCAAACAAGATATATTTTGAATCCTACACATGCAAGAAAAATAATTGCTATTTCAATTGCGGCTCAAACTTCTAACACGCTGCTTTCTAATAGAATCGAGACAGACATTCTAATGAGATTTGCATGCAGTAGGCAAATTGACGATGCGATATCTAAAGTAGGTATGAAGAATTTGATTGATTCTTTGATAATAATTATAGGCGAGAAGTTGTCTATTAGTCAATTATTTAATGAAATTAAGCATAATTTAAGGAGGTACACTTTTTCTAAAAATAATATCAAGTTTATCAAGAAAGATTTTGCAATAACAGATAAAATACTTGAACGAATAGTTTCTGAAACTCCTCTTGAAGATTTTTTGGCAGAGAGATCCGCTATTTTATTCCATTAAATCTCGCTTGAGTTTCAGCATACTAATGATGTCGTCTTCCTTTAATATAGAAATTCCAGTAATTCCACCAACAATTTGAATATTTATGTTCCACTCAAAATCTTCTAAAGATACCTTATTTGGAATATTTTTTGCAATAGCTCCAATTAGCTCTTTGGACGATAAATCTGAACCCCTATTCTCTACACTAATTCTGTAAGTATCGGTATCATTGATAGTTTTGATTTGATGGTTCACACTGTCTACAATATTTTCAATCCTTGTTGAAACAACATCTTTAATTGGAATAATTCTATGGCAGTATCGAATCCGCCAGGGCTCTTCAAGAACTATCTTCTTAATCTCTTTTATAACAATAAATGGATCAATCTGAGTATCTGCAAATATTATTCCAGAAAAAATTGATCTCTGAACAACTGGAGAATCATCACCAAGCTCTTGGAGGATTTTAGAGATCTCAACATTTGTTTCCTCTTCGAAATGTCTGCTGCAAGTTATTAATAGATTCAAATCAAGGACTTCGATTTTATTTTACCCTCTCGAATTATTTTTAATTTATTATCAACAATTTCAACGATCGTGGATTCCTTTGAAAAGGGAATTTTTCCTCCGTCAAGAAGTAAGTCATAACCAGAAAATCTATCTAATAGTGATTTTGAATCTTTGAATGGTGCTAATCCAGAGAAATTTGCACTTGTACCCACTAGTAATCTACATTTTTTTAAAAGAGAAAGAGCACAAGGATGATTTGGAACTCTTACTGCAATTTTTTTATGAAAACCAAGTAATTGTTCTATTTTTGCATTCTTAGCTTTAAGAACTAGCGTCAATGGACCCGGCCAAAACTTTTCTGCGATTTCTGATGATAAGTCATCGAAGAATACAATCCTTCGAATATCTTTAGTTGAATATCCTAAGATTGGGAGTCCCTTTACTCTCTCTCTTCTCTTTATCTTGTAAATCTTATTGATAGCACATTCATTAATTGGATTGCATCCCAAACCATAAACAGTATCTGTCGGAAACACGATTACCCCTCCCTTTTGTAATATATCAACTGCCTTCTTAATTCCAATACTATTACAAGATACGATCATGAAATTTCCCTTTTATTAGTAAATTAACACTTATTATAAAAATAATATAAGCTTGTATAGCTAATTACCTCAATGGATGAAATATCTCAATGTCAATGTCCTCCAGGAGCAGAGACTTATGAGTATGATGATGGAATGAAATGGGTACTTCATGTGGTGGCTAGATAACACCATCTTCCTAGGTTAAAGGTAGATTTCAAGACTTAGAAGTCTTTTATAGGAAAATATTTTGTATAAAAATTGATGTCGGATAATTTTGATAATGATTTTGAGGATGAATTCGAAGATGAGACAGAAGATGAACAAATGGAAGATGAAAATGAAAGTTAAATTCTTAACCCAAACGAATCTGCAAATTCTCTAAAACCACGATAAGCTTGAAGAAATTCCCTGCCACGTTCACTTATTCTATACTTGCATGCTCTCTCGGAAGTAGTTTGTTCTAACAGACCTTGTTGAACAAGGGTATCTAAAATTTTTGAAAGTCTGGCATAGGAAACATTTGCTTTTCGAATTAGATATGTTACACTAGCTCCAGACTCATCAGGTATTTCATCTCTTGTAGTAGCTAGGATATCTCCTATTATGCTCATATGTGTTCTATATGCTATCGCCAAATTTTACATCTCTTAAAGGAACTTGTGAAATTGGTACGAAAAGAGCACCCAAACCTGCAATTTTTGTAGAAACTGAAATGAAATATAACGCGGTCTTTGGAAATATAATTGAATACCATCCCAAAAACTCACCCAATGCAAGTAAACCAAGACCTGTTGCTACGAAAATGGTACTGCCTCTTCTATTTTCCATGTATGACATTATGGTTTCAATTGTCCCATATACCAATAGGATAAAAGAAATTGACCTAATAATATGCTCTATTGAATTTCCAGGTATGATGAAAAGAGGTACTACAATAGACTTGAAATATCTTGACTTTGGAAAAAATGATTTTATCCCATGAGAAAAGGCGATAAAAAAATATCCTATAGTCTGAATTCCTATGCCCAAGGTTTGGATCCATGTATCTATTCTTGAATATCCTAAGAAGAAGGATTCAATAGCGTACCCGAACCCAACGACTCCAAATCCAAAGCCAATCGAAAAGAAAGAAATATTCAATCTGAAAAGCGTCGGACTCCCAGTATTTTTAAATCCAATATATGCGAATATTCCTAATACAAGTCCAACTACAAAACCCAGAAGATTAAGTGCTGCTTCAAGTACAAATTCCAATTATGCACAATGTAATTTAAAATTAATTAAGTATTGCAGTCGATTTATTTCTACCAATCATCAAGAGTCCCTGCGGTCGTACCATCAGTATCACTAACATAATCTCCTAATACATCTGAATATCTTGCATCTTTGTAAGCAATAAATTTCACGTACTCGCCATATGACATTTCAAGTGAGCATTGAGAACATTTAACATAGGAAAAATCATCTCCAAGCTCAGCTATTGCAGTACATTGAGGACATTTAACCTTCATATCGTATAGTATATTATATTATATGATTAACCTAATATCTCTTATTAAACGAATAAATTGCTAATTCCTAATGTTTTGGTATGGCTAAAATATGTACCAAATGTAAAAAGGAAATTTCCGGTGATCTTGATCCTACAGCTTCCGTCTATCCATGCTGCAATGAATGTTGGTCTGAATGGAAACAATACAGGGTCATGGTTATGAATGAGATGAAGTTGGATATGTCGATGCCAGAACATAGAAAAGTACTCAAAAAATATGAAAAGGTATTTGTTGGAGTTATGACGCCTGAGGGCGATGTCGTGAACTTTTCTGATGAGAACCAAAGAAAACCTGATAAGCCAAGTTAAAGTCCAATCTCTATCATAGCTCTTTGTGGAATAATTAGCTCAAGCCTCCTTCGAGATTTCTCATCAAGCAAAGCGATAATTCCTCGAAGTGTAGCTGCCAACAATAATTTCTGATCTGTAGAAAGTGACATAAAGATCTCTAAAACCCCATCCAAGTTAAACGAGATTATCTTCTCGGGATGAGATATGATTTCATCGACATATGTAGAGAATATATTGGTTCTCTGATCTTCAGATAAATTGCATAGGATTTCAAGCCATGTCTTGAACAAGACAGCAAATTTCTCAAATTGAATAGTGGGACCTGCTTGTAATGCATTGTTTATTATCTCCCTCTTTTCTTCTTGTTGCATAGAAAAAAACTCTAATAATCTCTTTTGCAGCATTGGTTTCCTCAAAAATTCTGGGAGGCTTGCTAGATTCACTATAATGTTTGCGGCATAATTTGGAGAGGACATAAGGGATAGCACTACACTCTCTTCTAAAATTGTATTGGCAAGATTTGGCTTAAATATCTCAAGATATGTTGTCCCAGTATGCCTTCTGCAATAATAGTTGGTGGTTTCTTTGGTGACGAAGGAAAAGGAAAGATAATTTCATATCTAGCGTTACAAGATAATCCCACAATAGCAGTACGAGGTGGGGTGGGACCTAATGCGGGTCATACAATTGAACATAATAATAATAAATACAAGGTTAGAATGTTACCAAGCGCTTTCTTGAATAGAGATACGAAGTTGCTAATAGGACCTGGAGTAGTAGTTAATCCGGATGTCCTTCTTAAAGAAATAGAAGAATTTGGTACGCATGATCGATCTTATGTAGATTTTCAATGTGGAATAATTGAAGAATCTCACAAGAAAATGGATTCTGTGGGAAGATTAAAGGAATCAATAGGTAGTACAGGAACAGGTACAGGACCAGCGAATGCAGATAGAGCATTAAGAACATTAAAACTTGCAAAAGATATTGAGTCACTTGCTCTTTACCTTGACGATATTCCCAATCAAGTGGATTTAGCGTTGAAGAATGAGGAAAATGTTCTGGTGGAAGGAACACAAGGGACATTTCTTTCACTATGGCACGGCACATATCCCTTCGTCACTTCAAAAGACGTTACCGCTTCGGGAATTTGTGCGGATGTGGGTATAGGCCCGAAGAATGTTGATGAAATCATTATAGTTTTTAAATCATTTGTAACACGTGTCGGAGAGGGTCCACTTAAGAACGAAATTGCTACAGACCAAGTATTAGCGAAGGGTTGGCAAGAGGTAGGAACTGTTACGGGGAGACAAAGAAGAGCAGCTAACTTTGATTTTGAATTAGCTAAGCGATCAATCATGCTAAATAGTGCCTCTCAAATAGCAATCACCAAGCTTGATGTATTATTTCCTGAATGTACTCATATGCAGTCATTTTCTGACTTGAGTTCTCCTGCAAAGTATTTTATAAAAAATATTGAAGATAATCTCAAGATACCAGTTACCCTGATTGGTACAGGTCCTGACGTTCATGATATAATTGATAACAGAAAGGTATCATAAACGACTACTTTTAATTTGGATGTTTTTTGAGAATTCATATGGTAAAACTTCCATTTTATATCGAGGTTAATGATTTCGCAGAGTTTTCACGTCTTGTTTGTGCCCTGGAGAGGATACCAAGAACCGCATTTTCCTTCAATCTAGAAGGTATAAATGTGATTTCTGTTCAACTCGATGTCTTAAAGGAACGACCAATTAATTATTTCACGCCTTCAAATAAAAATGGACATTATATTTCGTACGCACTCAAGGGAGGAAAAGAAGAATTTGATATAGTAAATACGATATCAAATGCAACATTTCTCTATTCGCCAATTGTAAAAGTAAAATCTATCCCTGATACTTTAAAACCCGAAACTTCAAACAATCCAGAAATATTCTATGAATCATTAGAGCTTGAAGATTTAACCAGTTTGATTAAATTAAGTTATGGATTCGAAGAATCGCCATTTCCATTAATTGCTTTTTCAAATAATTCCAAATGGTACCTTGGTGTGTTCATGAACTTTAATGAATCTGATGAGACATCGTACTTTTGTCATGTTAAGCTTGATGAGGAACCCACAAAACCTTTTCTAAGATACTCTAGTAAAGATGGCTTAGAACCATCTTACGTTGGTTCACTAAGCGATCATGGTTATTCATATCTTAAGATAATAAAGCTGAAGGGTAAACATCCCCTTGTAAAGGTTTGAGCAATTTCAGAAAGAGAATGAGGGATTCCTCTTCTGGCAAAAGTTTCATAATACTAGCAAATGATCTTGATGAAAAAAACCTGAATAAGCTTGAAACCAAAACCATTGCTAATATCAAAACTCTTGGCAAGTATCTTTGTGCCATAAAGTTTAATTTTCATTTGATTTTGCCACTTGGTGAGAAAAACCTTCAAAAAATAAATCAAATTGCGCATGATTACGGATTACAGACAATTGCTGACATAAAACTAAATGATATTGGAAACACAAACAACATTACTATTAATAGACTTTGGAATTGTGGATTTGATGCTGTAATTACGAACCCCATCATGGGTCCAGAAAACTTATCTGAATTAGTAAAAAGATCTCACAAGGATTCTTGTGGAGTAATAACTTTAGTACATATGAGTCACCCAGGAGCTAAATATGGTTATGATCTTAAAGTCCTTGATCCAAGAACAAAGAATTTTTTGAACCTTTATAATTTATTCCTAAAATGGTCGATTTCATTTCATGCAGATGGAATAGTGGTTGGAGCTACATTTCCAAAACTTATCACTTCTTCACGCAAGAAAGTGGGAGAAAAATGTGATATTTTTTCACCTGGAGTTGGAACTCAAGGGGGAGATCCAAAAGATGCATTGAATGCTGGTTCAAATTATCTAATAGTTGGAAGGACTATTCTCAATTCGAAGAATCCACAAATTGAAGCAAAGAAACTTCAACAGATAACTCTTTAATCATAACTCCTTAATTTTTCTTAGTAATTTTTGTGCTGTCTTGTAGGTCAGTTTTTTTATAGCATCACTAAATGTTAACCAAGCATAGTCAAGATGTTCATCGGAAAGAATAACTTCTCTTGTTGTCGTCTTTGCAAGAAAAAAAACAACTTCTTTGTGCACTAGTTCACCATCTCGTTGATAGTAGTACTCCACCTTGTCTTCAAAATCATCTACAAAATCGACTTTTGATATTCCGGTTTCCTCTTTTATTTCTCTAAGAACTGTTTGTTTTAGGGTTTCATCTTTTTCTATATTTCCCTTAACAAAATCCCAGTGACCTGATGGATAATTTAAAAGCAAATACAATTTATCATCAGCGTACTCTAGAAAGAGTATTGCTCCAGCAGATCTTTCCTCCAACATTGTTCTAAGGATTCTTAATCCACTATTTTTCCTTTTTATTTCCCTAGCCTTCGACTTCTCTTCTGGAATGTCCTAATAGCCCGCATTAAGTCTATCTTCCTAAATTCAGGCCAATAAACATCCATAAAAACAAGCTCACTATAAGCACTCTGCCAAATTAGGAAGCCACTAAGCCTTTTCTCTCCTGATGTTCTCAATATCATATCTGGTGAAGATTGAGGTAAATGAGATGTATATAGACATGATTCTATTACTTCCTTGTCTATTTCATTTACGTCCAACAATCCATCTTTTATTTTTGATGCAATTTTTTTTACAGCATCTACTAACTCATTTTGGCCACCATATGCTATCGCTATATTCAAGTAATGATTGTTGTAGGCTTTAGTTGCATCTTCGAGGTTCTTCAGAGTTTCTCTAAGTGTATCAGGTAATAATTCTACTCGACCTATAGCTTTAACCTTCATATGATTCCGATGGATTCTAGGATCCTCATATAGCTTGATCAGCCTTGTGTTTATGAGATCATAGAGAAAGTTAAGCTCAGCATCCCGTCTATCTAGATTTTCTACAGATAACACATACAAAGTAATAATTTTGATATTTAGATCTTCACACCAATCTAATAGCTTCTCTACAGCATCTGCTCCCACTAAGTGACCATCCATTTTTACGATAAGATTTCGTCTTGCCCATCTTCTGTTACCATCAAGAATTATTGCGATATGTTTAGGCATTTCACTATTACGAATTTCTTTCTCTAATCTCTTAGAGTATAATTTGTAAAGGCCACCAAATTCAAGAGCTTTTTCCTTTATTCCGATAATACCTCGCCACCCTTCTTTTTTCTATATCTGTGGAAGAGGAGCGACGCAGATATCAGTATTACTGCAAGACCAAGTAATAAAGGAGGAATCAGAGTAAATGGACTTTCTCCTTTTGTAATAACAGTATTAAACTGAAGAACAATAGGATAAAGAGTGACTAGCACTATTATTCTGAGTATATCGGTAATTGATCTGATGCTTCCCTTAAACCAACTACTTAGTAAGGAACCTCCAAAAATACAACCTATTCCCATCCAGAGGAAAGGAAGCATTCCAGAGACAAACAGACCGACTGTCTCCTTACTCAGAGTTACCTTTAAGATACTATCTGGATTTGCAGTTATGTTTGGTGTTACAGTGCCAATTCCAGCTGTGATAGAAGCTACAATAAGCAAAATTCCAGCCACTAGGGTGAAAATTCTAATGAATCCAGCAGGTGTGGGTTTTGTCCAATGTGACCAGGCTCTATCAACATCAAATGCTCGAATTAAGAAGGCTCCTCCCAGAATACTCACCAACACTGCAAATATCTCTCTAGTCATTCCAATGACAGTAGCAACTCCACCTATTAACAAGAGAATTCCAGGAACTCCCAAAAAGAATTTAGAATATTTTGAATCAAACGCAATTGCTTTCAAATATCTTCCTAATACTGCATAGGAATATTCAACTGTTCTACTTACACGCATTACAACTCTCTTTACAGAAACTATAGGCAATACGTTTTGAATTATTGGTATGACACTCTCATCATCTTCTCCATCAGAAACGATGACTGCACCGTTTGCTGAAAAATTGTCCACAATTGTTTTTACTTGAGAGACAATTTTCTCATCTGCTTGCACACCTTTATTTGTTGTTCCAGAAACTATGGCGACTTCGACTTGATATCCTTTGCTTATCAAATCTTCAAATGTTTTAACAGCTGCAAAAATAGAATTAGAATCAGCATCTTCCGGATCTTCCAATGCCAATCTTTGAGCCGCCTCTATGCATTCATTTCGTCCAACTACAGGTGTAACAACACCTGCTTTACTTCCTATATCATCGTCTCTATCAACGCAAATAACTAATAGCCTACTTACCTTGCCTTCTGTAGGTCTCTTTTCTAGACTTGTCTCTTTTATTGACATTGTATAGACCAAAATAGAATTTCCTATTAATTAATGTAATTTCTATTCCTCCTGTATTACCATGAGAAATTAAAGTCTAATTTGCAAAGTCGTATTATATTATGGTCTTGTCTGGTTCGACTTCTCTGCAAGGTAATCTGAATCCTTCCTAATAGAGTCTATCTTTGTTATCTCGTCATTCAAATTGCTATCTGTTATTGGTCCCTTCATCTTGGTTGCAAGGGAAATTGTCTCAGTAAGATAGTCTGTGTACTTCTTGAGAGATTCAGCATAATTGAGATATGCCGATTTCCACTCGGTCTGTGGATTACTTTCAATTAGTTCACTTATCAATGAGATTACTTGTGAGGATGAAACTTGAGCCCTATTGATGAAATCGTCGGGCAAGATGCTTTTTTCTAATAGTCCTTTTAGGTCAGAATCCATCTCAGTAGTTATGATTGATTTCCTTTCGATTACCCCATTTAACTCACTTTTATAATCAGAAACGATAAGGCTAGATCCTCTATTTTGCGGTACAATCCATATTACAAAACTTGCAGCTGCTATTGCGGCTAATATCAAAACGGTTGCAATAACTCCTTTCTTACTTGCCAATTAGGTGAATTTTGTCTTGGCTTTTAAAAGCATAACTAAATCAACAATTTGATTATTACAATTGTCATTTTGCTAATTTCTTCATGTTGGATCATTTCATCGTAAGAAATATCAAGAAACTAGATCATTTTGTGAGAAATCTTGATCTATTGTCTGAGATGGACCGTGTAAAAATTCAATAGCCTCTAGCGTATAGTGAAATAAATTTTACAGAGTCTTGCTATATACCACTTCCTTCGTAGAAAGATGAAATGACTCAAGCATACTGCGTAAAATGCAGGAAGAAAGTTGACATCTCAAATCCAAAGGAAGTTAAGCTTAAGAATGGACGACCTGCGGTAAAGGGCACATGCCCAAAATGTGGGACTAACGTCTTTCGAATCGGAAAGCCTTAGGGACCACTTTCTTCTTTTTATAGAGAAAATCAATATAGGTAGCGAATTTGAGACTACATTAATTGACAAAAAGTGAATACGAAAAATTACTTAAGAAAGTCCAAGACAAGGTTTCTGAAACAAGGAAAGGGACGCAATCAAGATTCGAACTACCTAAAGTAGATATAATGTGGCAAGGAAACAGAACATTCTTCAGAAATTTCTCGGAGTTTCCAAAGGTATTAAGAAGAGATCCTGAAAAACTTCTTCAATATCTTTCAAAGGAATTTGCTACCCCAGCACAATTTGGCGGCGATAAAGCAGTCTTTGTTGGTAAAAAGGAACCCCATGAATTTACTGCTCTTCTAAATAGGTATCTTAAGGAATATGTTGAGTGTCCGACCTGCAAGAGTCCTGATACGAGGGTAGAAAGAGCAAATAGAGTAACATTTCTCAAATGTGAAGCATGTGGTGCTAAATCTTCTCTAAAAGGTCAATATGCATAAATGTCTTTTGCAGTACGACTAGTGAATTATCAGCAAAGGAAGATGTTGAATATATGTGACGTCGATTTAATTGGTAAAACAATTGAACAATCTGATTTGAAAGTCAATATCAGTAAAAGCTATTTTGCCGAGCGCATAATTGAAGTAAAAGAGGCAGAAATTCTTCTAAAAAATGCCTCAATAATTAATATGGTTGGAAAACAAACAATTGATCTATCAATAAAATTAGGAATAGGATCTCAAAAAGGTGTAAAGGAAATTAAAGGAATTCCTTTTCTCCTTGTTTTCAAGTTTTGAAAATACAACGATTATATACGATCTGAATAGATTGAATATTGAGAATTTTGGGTAAACGAAAAGTGCTAAGTGAAAGTGAATTGAAGGAAATGTATTTACCCGAAGAAGGGGAATTACTTGGAAGAGTAATCAAACTTTTGGGAAGCGATCATGTTCTAGTAAAATGCACTGATGATAAGACAAGAATGGGTAGGATTAGGGGAAAACTAAAAAGAAAAATCTGGATTCGAGATAATGATGTTGTTACAATCGCTCCTTGGGATTTTAGGTCTGATGATAGAGGTGACATAACATGGAGATATACTCTTTCACAAGTAGATTTACTAAAGCAAAAAGGTCTATTACCACAAGATTTCTAATGTAGTAACCGATTTTACAGGGCCAGTTTTTAATGTTTAGTATTGTCAGATGAACTTCAAGGTAAATTCTCAAAGAAAATAGAAGATAAACTTGCTAGTAGACAAAGAAGAAATAGGGTAGAGAAAGATGTTTTTGACAGAAACAAAGTCCTTAACGAAGTTTTTGACAAGTCTTCTGTGATGACTCTCTCAAGTTTGATAAATGACGGTACAATTTCTTACGTTAATGGTGTAGTGGGTGCGGGAAAAGAATCCAAGACATTTTGGGGAGTCAATCCCTCTGGTGAAAACCTTTGTATCAAAATTTACTTGGTTACAACTTCTAACTTTAAGAAAAGATTTCCATACCTAAGAGGTGATTCTAGGTTTGATCGGATAAGAAAAGGAACAAGGTCTTTGATTGAATTATGGGCCAGAAAAGAATTTATTAATTTGAACCAGTGTTTTAACGCTGGTATTCCATGTCCAAAACCCATAGCTTTGAGAAAGAATATTTTAGTAATGGGATTTGTGGGTGAAAACGGTGTACCATCTTCTAGTCTTATAGAATCTGAGGTTTCTTATCTTGATTATGAAAAAGTTATTAAAATTATCTTTGATCTCTATAATAAGGCAAAGCTTGTTCATGCTGATCTTTCAGAATATAACATTTTTAAGACAGCGGATGAATTGATAGTTTTTGATTTTGGTTCTGCGGTAGATATAAGACATCCCAATGTAAAGGAATTTCTTGAAAGAGATATTAATAATATTACCAAATTCTTTGTTAAGAGGGGACTTACGGTGAAAAATCCTGTTGATATACTTGAGAGGATACTGAAATGATTTTTGAAAAGACTATGTTGATTCCAGTAGACAGAGTAGGTGTATTAATAGGCAAATCTGGTAAGGTGAAAGCCAAGATTGAGAAAATGTGTTCAGTCTCCTTGACAGTCGATGGTACGACTGGCGAAATAATTGTTAGAGGAATGGGAAAAGTTGAAGATATTATGCCTTTCAAAGCTGAGGAGATTGTGTTGGCAATAGGACGTGGATTTTCAGCTGATAATGCAATGCATCTCCTCAAAGGAGAGAATTCTCTGAGAATTATAGATTTGAGAGAATTCACTGGAAAATCTCAGTCACAAGTTGAAAGAGTCAAAAGCCGTATAATCGGAGAGGGAGGACGAGTGAGAAAAAATATTGAGGATTTGAGCGGCACAAGCATATCAGTTTATGGAAGGACAGTTGCGATAATAGGTGAGGATAAGCAACTAAGATCGGCAGTACACGCAATAACATCAATTTCTAGTGGCAGTACTCATGGTAAAGTTTACAATAATCTTCAGGAATCTAGACGTAGACAGAAATTAGAAAAGCTACAACTTTGGGAGGGAAAAAATGTCTTCGATTAAAGAAACCTTTAGTCAAATTTCACCAAGCGAATTCTTTTACCGCAATAGAGATCTTGCAGGTTTTAGCAATCCTACCAGATCTCTCTATACTTCTGTAAGGGAGTTTGTAGAAAATGCACTTGATGCATGTGACCAAAAGAAAATACTTCCAGATATCCATCTTTCAATAAGACCTGTTGATATAGAAGCACCAGATCCAAAACATTA
>CAZIHN010000029.1:0-5433 GCA_964538845.1 uncultured Nitrosopumilaceae archaeon
ACACCGTTTGGATCAACTGAAGATACCACAATTAACTTTTGTTTTTTTAACATGCTGCGAACATCTTCTGGTATTGATACCATAGTCATATTTTGTAATTTCTTTTAGTTAAAGCCATGTGTGATTATCGTAATTGATAATCTTCATTTCTAATTAAATAACTTAAACAAGACAAATGACTCATGAAAGCAATTTTCACAATAATGGTCACAATTTTTGTTTTATTAATGTCCTGTAGCGCGGCATATGCAATGGAATATCAATTAACAGGCAGCGGTGTTGCGTTATCAAATGATGAGAGCCCCAGATTGTACCAATCCATAATGAGGGTAACATTATTAGATCAAGACATTACAAAGGGAACATTTCTTGTTCATGGTAACAACTTTTTCCTCCGCGGGAACCTCTTGCCTCAAGACTGGTCATTTTTATATAATAAGGACGGCTCTTTTCATGGCCAAGGTTCCGTAAAGACTAGTCTTGGAGAGATTTTCAATGTTATATTGGATGGAAATCGAATTTATGCTACAAGCAGTGGATCAATGTGGAAGGTTTCTGCCGATATGAAGAGCAACTCTTCGAAGTTATTACTAGATTATCTTGTTATGGGAACTGATCCAACTCCTGCAGTTGATGTGTCACCTGCTTATACAGTAACTATTCCAAACGGAAACTCGGAAATGGCAAACAAGGGTTTCTTTGTGCCTCTAAATTCTGAGGTTGTTAGAGGAACAACTGTCACATGGCAAAACGAGGACAATATAGGTCATACTATACAAAGTGAGGATGTGCAAGGCAAGTTGATATCTTTGTTCAATAGTGGAATATTAAAGACAGGAGATACATTTAGCTACAAATTTGACAAGCCAGGTGTATACCATTACTTTTGCACTATACATCCTTGGAGAATTGGTGTAGTTACAGTATCATGATTTCTTTTCCTAATGCACATCAAAATTAATAGTTGTGCTCACTGAAATCAGAGCCAAGAGCAATGCTCGCAATTGTAGTATTGGGTGTGGTTTTACATTTCATTGTCAAATTTGGTAAAAATTGGTGAAAGATTTGTTTTAACAGTTGTTCCGTAAAAAGCGACCATTTTATTCCTAAATTATGCTGTATTATGAAATGATGCACACTCCCTTCTATTCTATGGTCTGACGTCATGCCTGACGCGCGCATGTAATCTTCTAGAGATTCTATTGCACGTTTTAGATCATAATCGCCCTTCATAAACAGCACCCAATCCTTAATCAGCGGAGTCATTACATCGATAATTTTGTTTATTTCATCGCCCTTCATTTCATTGCCCAGTATTTTCAGAATATCCTTTGGAACGGGGATGATACCTATTTTATCTGCAAACCTATCCCAGTTAACATACTTTTCCAGAATTTGCTTGACTAGTACGTTTTGAGATATTTCTTTTTGCTTTGCCTCGGTTTCTAACTCATTCACAAGATCAACTGGTAGTCTATAACTGATACTACGTGTCTTTTCATGTTCGGTGGTATGAGTCTGCCTCTTAACTGTCAATAATACAACTAGGAAATACTACTGATTAATAAAATCGTGTTGGTGCCTCTTGCGACGATTGGATATTTACGGAATATCAGTAGATAATTATCAGAAACTGGGTTTTAATGTACAAGGATTCGATCTGCGATTCCTTGCATCAAATAATCTGAGATGAGACCAGCGTATAGAGAGATCATGTGTGCAATGCCGTGCAGTGTAGTCCTACAAATTATATCCAAAAAAAAGAAAATGTTTCATATGCAAGTGCTACTACACGGAAGACCTATACACGAAGAAACTACAAAGGATACAATCCTTGATATCCTTGCTGATAAGTACTCCCGCATGATAATGGAATCTACTACGCAAACTCCCAAGTCTGCCATTGAGTTGAGTAGTGAATGCAAAATACCAATAAGCACTGCATATCGAAGAGTACGTCTCCTCCGTTCTCACAAATTGCTTGGGATCTCGGGTTCAATCAATAAGGACGGTAAAAAGTTCTACTTGTACAAGTCTAAAATCAAGACTATCATGACTTCTTTTAATAATGGTACACTAGAGGTCGAGATAATTCCTAATTCTACAGAGTTTAGAGAACATTAGGAATGCCACAAATTTTTCTAGCTTGAGAATCACAGTTGAAAATCATATCGTCATTTTAAATCAAAAAGAGATGAAAGGTTTGCAATGAGAGTCCAGGCCCGCCAATATACGACTCCTGTGATAACGTTAAATCCAGAAAACACTATTAATGATGCTTTAATTACGATGCAAAAAAATGATATTAAACGAATCGTCATAACCACAAATGACTTTCCTATAGGAATAGTCACAGAGCGCGACATTGGTAGGTTTCTAGAAGAGGACAAGACATCTAGAGCGTTAGACAAAATACAACTAAATGAAATAATGAGTGTTAATCTTGTAACAATAAACGAGGATCAGGAGGATGTTCTTGCACAATCAGCTATCAGAATGGACACATTCCAGATTAGTTCTATTATTGTTGTAAATGGAGAAGGCAAGTTGGTTGGAATATCTACAAAATCCGATCTTGTTAGGAATTACGCCAATTTTTACAGGAATACTCATAAGGTAAAAGATTACATGTCCCGAAAATTGATTACATGCAGAAAATCTGATTCTCTTATTTTCGCATTAGAAATGTTAAACAAGAATAAGGTCTCAAGATTAGTTGTGACAGATAATGATGGCAAGACTGTTGGCATAATTACTTACGATACTTTTCTAAGAAATAGCAAATATTTCAAATCTAAAATGAACACCAGAGATTATCTTCTTCCTACCAGTTCTGCAAAAGAAATGATTGTTGGAAACTTGATAGGAACTGAGCTTTTAACGGTAGAATCTGAGGACGATTTGTCAAAGGCAGCGAAAATAATGACACAGCATAGAATTAGCGGAATACCAACCATTGATTCCAGAGGAAATCTTGAGGGCATTATTAGTTCAACGGATATTGCTAATGTTTATTCTAAAATAGAAGCACACATCACATCCAGGTCAGAAATAAAATAACAACTGATAATGCCATGATTACAATAGTAATCCATCCAACGATATTGGATATTTTCCCGTTAGTTCTTGAATGAAGAATTTTTTTGTCATTACCAATTTTCATAACTGTTACAAGAAGGGGAATGGCAATAATTCCATTAATTACGGCTGCATATATTAGAGCTTTAATCGGATCAATTCCAGCAAAATTTATCCAGAGTCCTATTATTGTTGACGCCGATATTATCAAGTAAAACCCTTTGGCTTGTTTGAACTTCTTGCTCAAACCTTCTTTCCAACCAAATGTTTCTGATAATGCATAAGCAGATGAGCCTGCTATAACTGGAATTGCCAATAATCCAGTTCCAATTATGCCAAGAGCAAAGATGGTTTTTGCCAATTCGCCTGAATGCGGAAATGTCTTTACAAGGGGCTCGAGTGCTTTTGCAGCCTGATCTGCGGTAACAATGCCGGTCAAACCATGAATATGAAGGGTTCCCGCTGTTGTCAATATTATAACCCACATTATTATTTGCGAAAATGCAATCCCTACTGTAACATCCACTCTCATTGCCCGAATATCTTTTCTTAGGATTTTTGGTTCACCCTCTCCAATGTCTTGCATTCTATTTTTTGCAACATCTTCTTCTGCCTCCTCAGAAGATTGCCAGAAGAATAGATATGGAGAAATGCTAGTACCAAATATTGCTACAAACATTATCGCAAATTGAGGAGTGAATTCAATATGTGGAACAAGGCTTGCAACTAGTATTTCATGCCAGTTTCCTCCAACAATAAATGCAGTAATGACATAAGCAAGTAAGGATAAAGTTAGATATTTGAGTATAGTTACATATTTTTTGTAGGGCATAAAAATTTCTATGCAAATAATAAGCAGAGTAAAAAGAATTGTCACAATTCCTATTGGCAATTGTGGTATCACAAGTCGGATTGATTCTGACATTGCGCCTATATCTGCTCCTATGTTTATGGTATTTGCAATGAGAAGCAATCCAGTTATTGAGAAAATCATTTTTTTTGAATGATTTTTTCTTACAATTCCAATCAATCCACTCCCAGTTACTAGTCCAATTCTTGCACACATTTCCTGAATAGCTAACATCATTGGAAATTGAAATAATGCCAGCCACAAAGTGCCAAAACCAAACTGTGTTCCTGCCTGAGAATATGTTGCGATTCCAGACGGATCGTCATCTGAGGCTCCTGTTATCAAACCAGGTCCTAGACTTTTGAAAAATGATTTTATATTCAATTATGATTGTACATGATTCATTAGATTATCTGCCAATTAAATTAGTTCTTCTGTGCACGTTTGAAAAAAAGCCCCACATTTTACTTAGAATAGAATCTAAAGTGGAACTAGAATTGTTACAATGAATTTAATACTTTTAGTTGCGCATATTTCTTGATAGGGTTGAAAGTCATAGAACTCAACGTCGCTGATTATATGAGTCCAAGACCATTAAGTATTGAAACAAGCGATAGTCTAGAAAATGCAATCGATATTATGGCATAGTAACATGTGTACCATCACCTCTTAGTACTGACCCGATTTTGGGTGCTAATTATGCCGAAGTCTTGAAAATCATGGAACAAAACGGAACAGTCTCGGTTTCAAAGCTTGAATCAAGATTAAACGATTTAAAAATACCATGTAAAACTTCAGTTTTAATCGGCCTATCAGTGACATGAATTATTATCTTATTCAGATTCGCAAAGTATTGACCTTATAGTTATGGGTTCAAGGGGGTTGAGCGGTTTCAAAAGACTACTGCTTGGAAGTGTAGCATCCGGAGTTTCCCTGCATTCCAAATGTCCCGTCCTGATTGTCAAATAGACTATTCTACTTCCCATCCTAAAGTATTTACCAAATTTCTTTGTATTCATTTATGACAAATTGAGGAATTTCATAATAATGCCAGATTGACTAAATAATGACAAGCCAAAGCATGCAAGTCCTGCAAATAAGAACCAATATGATATTCTTGCCCGTTTGGCAAGTTCTGAATTTTTTTCAAGGAGGATCTCCAAATCCCTCATCAATGCAGTTTTAACAAAATGTCTAGCAACTGTCATCATAGTTCCACATAATTCGTTGTTTAGCTCCTTTGGCTCCATTAATGCGGTCCATTTTTGAGGTAAAATTACCATAAACCCTGCTGCGATTGAGAGAACAAAACTTGCAATTCCAATATCTTGAAAAAAAGATGGCATGTTGTTGAGCAAGTCTGAAGAACTCTCAATGAATCCATTTGTGAACATGACCGTAAGGGAATTCCACTCACTCAGAACAATAATTCATAGATTAACACCAGAAACGTAAATGGCAATAGCACAACTAGTCCAAATAGACGGGGGCAAGGAAATGTAGTT
>CAZIHN010000029.1:5443-16532 GCA_964538845.1 uncultured Nitrosopumilaceae archaeon
AGACAGAAAGGACATTCAACCAAATAAAAAAATAAACTCCTAAAATAAAACCAAAAAATGCAATTGCAATAGCACCCCTAGTTCTAAGAGCCGAGGACAAGGTAATTTCTTGGATTATCCTATTCTCAGTTATGATTATCATGAGATCATCAAAACCTTCGATTGAAGATTTTCTTATATCAGTAGTTTCATGACTACCCTCTGGGTCAACGAACATGATAAAATTGGGTTTTTGTGATATATTTCATTTACGAAGCTTGATGTCGGGTCAAATTCGATTTTATGAAGTTGATTATCCACACCTCAGTTTTGAATATATTATTTTGATGGCTTGTTGTGACATTAAACTATGTAGCGAAACCAAAGGACAGAATTTTATTGGAAATCCAACTTCATTCAGTGAATTATTATAGTTCGATCTCCATTAGTATGTGATTGAGCTATTCTAAGGAAAGAAAAATCATAGTAAACAAAAATGGTCCTTACATAGTTTATGGAGATGTCCCTCTTTCAATTGAGACAATTACAAATAACAAGGAAGGCGAATCTTGGGATTGGAAGAAAGGCAAAGAGTTTGAAACAAAATCAGAGTATTATCTATGTCGCTGTGGGGATTCCAAAAACAAGCCATTCTGTGATGGAACTCATACGAAAATGCATTTTGACGGAAAAGAGACTGCATCTAGGGAACCATATGCTAAACAAGCTCAGAACATGAATGGCCCAACATTGATGTTACATGATGCCGAGAATCTTTGTGCTTTTGCTCGCTTTTGTGATCCTCAAGGCAAAATTTGGAGTTTAATTGAAAATACTGATGATCCAAAGATTCGGGATCTGGTCATACGTGAAGCCATGCATTGTCCATCTGGAAGATTGACCTTGCATGATAAAGAAACTGATAAAGAAATCGAAGAGAAACTTTCTCCTTCTATAGGAATAATAGAAGATCCTCCACTCAAATGTAGCGGTCCATTATGGGTACGTGGCGGGATAATAGTCGAATCCCATGATGGCACGCGTTATGAAAAACGAAATCGTTTAACGCTTTGTCGTTGCGGCGCTTCACAGAATAAACCCTTTTGTGATGGAAGTCATGCAAGTATCAAGTTCAATGACGGATTACTATAGAATTGAGTTCTTTCTTACATTTTAACAAAATCCAAAACAACATACAAAAATTTTCATTTCTCTTTAGAATTAATTCTGCGCCAGTTTTTTAAACAATAGGAAGATGTGAAAAGTATGGTCTCTCCGGCACTTTCATTGGCGCCTGCCATAATTATTGTTGTCATGTTTTTCAGATTTAGAAAAGTTATCTCTGGTGGCAAGGTTAACAAAAACAGAATAATTATTTCATCTGCGTTTGCAGTTGTGTTTAGTTTTCTTGCTGTATTTAGCTCATTTCAGGCAGGTGTCTCAACAAATTATCTTTTTGTGTATGCATGTCTTTTGGGGGGCTCTGCATATCTATCGCACAAGATTGTGAAAAAATCTATCATGATTTGGAAGGCAGCTGATGGTTTTATCTATGTAAAAGGCGGAATAGTTCCATATCTAATATGGTTATCAAGCCTTGCAACTAGATTTGTCTTGGGATATCTGTTTTTAGATTCTGTTCTTCTAAAATCGTTTGGAACTCAAAAAGTGCTAAGCGGTTCTGCACTTGAAGCTACTTTAGCTGTTGATTTGATTATGATGATAGGAGTTGGAGCAGTGGTTGGAAGAAACATTCAGGTGTTATCAAAATTGAAAAGCTTTCAAGCCAAGTAACAAATCTTCTATTTAAGTCCAAAAAGCATGATAAAGTCAGATTAATTTGTAATCTTTCCAGTTTTGGTAATTATGAGTAACGCTTAACCCAAATCAAGGTCAAAAAATAGCTATGAAAAGATCGGTGATTCTTTCTATTCTGTCCATTGTGATTATTTTAAACCTAATGACAAATTGTTTATCATCCTCAAAGCCTGGAGTGGGAGCGCCATCTATAATGCAAAATAGTTATGCCACTACCTCTTTTCCCTTTTTAGTTCAACAGGTGACCCTTTGGGCAAATGCAACAAATTCAAGTGGTCTTGCATGGGGAGCTGTTGGAATTCTAAACAATGGAACTAACAACATAAACGTAACAGGAATTATTGTAAATGGTAAATCCATTCCACGTCAAAATTGGTATTTTGATGCAAACCAAACTGATGTTTCACTTGATAATCTAAATTCAACATATGTTATTACCTCAATGAATTACACCGGATTTTTAAATGAGAGTGCAGCATTGTCTCCAAATGTCTGCGCTGCATCTCCTTCAATATTAAGAATCGATTTTGATGGAGCTGGTCCCAAACCCGCATTATGTTTGCATCAGTCTACAATCAAACCTATTCCATTACCAAGCGGTAGTGGAACAATTATTTACTTTAGAATACCCAACGGACAGATTCTTCCCTCAACTATTGGATCTCATCTCAACGTAAACGTAATTGCCACAACATCTGATTTGACAACATACAAGACTAGCCAAAAGGTGATAGTGAATAGCCTAAATAGATTTAATCTGAGATTCTTTTTACATACAAACCAGTCGCACTACTCTGACATCCTTGCAGTCTTTGCAAAGCACCTGCGTAGTGGAGATATTCTTATGATTGGTGGAGATAACAACTCTAATACTACCATAGCCGTTGCCGCAGCAAAGGCAGCACAACCCCTCTTCGCACCAGGCGTTACAATAGCATCATACAGGATCTATCACACACTTGGAAATATCACAGCACAGGTACCCACTTTGCATCGCGGATACAATTACATCTTGTACGATTATGAGATCTGGAATTCTCCTGAATTTACCACAAATCAGACCCAGTCCGTCATTTACTTTGACCAAGCAAATGCTGTCATACAAAAGTATAACCAAGACACAGGTAGTCATGCTAGATTGATGGTGGCAATATCTTACTGGCCAATAAAGGCAAAACACGCATTCTGGAATTGGGGAGAGGTTTCGAGACATACAAAACAACTCGACGTAATGATGAGCGGTTTTACTTCAAACCCATGCCTTGCTAGCTGTTCTTCATCAGTATATGCACCAATGGCTACAAAATCCCCTAAAACAGTAAACGAGATACAACTCTCCTTTGCAAAAGGAAGAGATGGACCAGAAAAAGTGGCAAGTGCACTTTATGAACTGCAAGGAGTGGGCGTAAATAATACTCTGGTTTTTTATGACAACTATCAGACCCAAAATCTAAAGCAGTTCTTTAATTTGCTACATTATTCTACTTACTGGAAATAATCAGTTTTGATCTCATATTGCAAATGTGAAATAACCTTTTAGGAATAAACGAAATCAAAAATGGAATTCACAAGTGTTTCCCATCAAACAAGCGAAATTATTACATGGTTCAGAGCGTTTAACATGTGACTAGGTTTTTTGAAAGTTCGTCAAGAAATATAATAAATTTGTATATGCAATATGAAATCATACGTTACAACCTTAAGGTCTGTAAGGGTGGTTCAACCAAATTGATACCACTTCCTGAGGAAACTTTAGTTGAAGCTGTTGAAAAGATAAGCAAGAGTGTTGTCAACATTGCAAGTGTGCGCATGATTCAGGACCAGTTGTTTAGAGTATTTCCAGTCGAGGGCGTAGGCTCTGGAGTAATTATAGATAAAGCAGGTTACGTTCTAACCAATTATCACGTTATTGATGATTCGGAAAGATTACGAGTGACATTATCTGACGGTAGAGTGTTTAGTGGAAAGATTGTTGGAGTTGACCCTCCGACTGATTTGGCAGTAATTAAAATACTAACAAACGAGGAGATCCCAGTTGCAATGCTTGGAGATTCTAGTAACCTCAAAACAGGTCAGATAGTTCTTGCGGTGGGAAATCCATTTGGACTAACTGGTGGACCTACAGTAACATCTGGAATCGTAAGTTCCCTTAACCGTAGTCTCAAAACGGAGAATGGAATGTTGGAACTAATTCAGACAGATGCTTCAATAAATCCTGGAAATTCTGGTGGACCATTAGTGAATACTTTGGGAGAAGTAATTGCAATCAATACAGCAAACATGCCATATGCACAAGGGATTGGATTTGCAATCCCGATAGATAATGCAAAATCAATACTAAAAGATCTTATTGAGAGAGGCAGAGTCAACAGGCCATGGATAGGAATTGCATCAGCAAAAATAACCCGAAGCTTGGCAAGATATTACAGGCTACCACTCAATGAAGGCGCCATAGTAGTTGATTTAGAGCCATTTAGTCCTGCCGACAATGCGGGAATAAGAAAAGGAGATATCATTGAAGAAATTGACGGAACTAAGATTGCCGAACCTTCTGAAATATCTGCACACATTTACAAAAAACAAGTAGGTGATAAAATCAATATGACAATTAATAGAAACGGAAGAGTAATTCAAATTTCGCTGCAATTAGAAGAGAACAATATTCTTTATCGTCGTTGAGAAAAAGCGTCTAAGAAAGGGATTAATCAGTGTTGAGAAATATTGAAAACTCTAATTTTCATTGACAAAACAATTACTGATATTATAGCAAAGACAAGTACTATAGAAACAAGAGAACTAAACTCGGGTGCAGCATTTGTTCCGACTATATCTATTTGATGGGTACTGTGATGATAATTAATCTCAAGACTGGTATTGTCGCTAGTGTCTTCGGTCTCGATTACATCTGATTGTGCCATTACTTGTCCATCAATCATGACAGTCAAGTCACCACTAAGAAGAGATTTGGGGATTGTTATTTCTGTAACACCTTTAGTACCTGTTTGCCCAGATACCATAAATGATAATTTCTTCTGTTCTTGGTCAAACTTTGGTTCGCTTACATTTGTAGAATTACTGGCTATCTGAACGTCGAAATCTTTGTCCTGTGCTTTGACGGCAAATGCATTTGGACTTACCACAACAAATTTAGCTGAGCTTTCCAAATTTGTTTTTGTATTCAATGCTATGTTATTCAAAAGACTTGCTTTCACGTCAGCCTTGACGTTTATTGTATATGCCCCATTTTTAGCATCAGATGGCAATTGAAATTCTGTCAAATAATCACCAGTGCTATTTACTTGACCTTTTCCCGAATAAACTGAATTCCCGTTATTATCTGTAACTTGAATCGAAACTGAATTTATACCTGCTACCGAAGTCATCAAATAACTCCAGATTGACCCTTTCAGGGTAACCTCTTCACCAGCTTTGTAGAGATGGTGTTCAGATTCTACGGTAACAGAGTTGTCTGAATCTGCATCCATTTTTTCATAAGACATTTTGTAATTTCCATGTGATTCTGTTTTCATAGATGATGATGCTTGATTATTTTCATTATCCTCTGCCTGTGATTTTTCAGATGATTTCATTGTAGAGTTTGCAGAAACATTTGCATTCATTGACATGTTTTCGTCTGATTTGCCTATTATTCCCTTTGTAGAAATATCTGACCCGAGTTGTAGTTTTCCCTCATCAGCACTTGCTTTGTAGAAAGTAAGACTAGTTGCAATTAATCCGCCCACAATTATTATAGATAATACGAATCGGAAATTTCTAGAATGAATTTGAATTTTAGGCTCCAATTATCACACCATGTCGGAAGATATAGATAAACAATACTCCTTTTTTATGCGCATAATTTCTACTAATCCATTCGTAAAATCCAGAATCTAATTGAAAAATATACGTATGTAATTTTAGAATAAATACAGCTAAAATAGAAATCACATATCCAATTGTTAAATTCAGGATTATCATTTTAGTTAGAAATTGAAAATATTTGTAATTGCAACAAATAAAACACAATAGCATGGCGTCGTTTTCAAATCCTTAAATTTATTATGCAAATTTTATAATTTTAATTATCACCAAACTCGTATAACTTAGTCAAGATCTTAAAATAGTTAACTTCCGTCTTAGTAATATGAAAATAAAGCTTCCAATTTTTGTAGCATTATCATTATTACCACTATTATGGATTTCCCAAACAGGAATTCCGGAAAGTTCAGGTGCAAACCAAGAAGATTATAAATTTCTCAAAGAATGGGGTACCTCAAAATTCAAGTTTAGCAATCCCACGGATGTTGTTATTGATTCCTCCGGTAATGTGATTATCCTTGATACTGATAATGACAACATACAAAAAATTTCCAGTAATGGCTCCTTGTTAGCAAAATGGGGATCTAAAGGAACTGGAGTGGGCAAGTTTGATTCACCTTTTGGACTATTTCTTGATTCGGAGGGAAATGTTTACGTGGCTGATTATTTTAATCACAGGATACAAAAATTTAGTGGGAATGGTACCTTTATTTCTGAAATTGTTCCAGGTAGAAATTCTAATGCTCTGAGCGGTCCAGAATCCGTGGCTGTTGATTCAAAAGGAAATATCTATGTTGGAGACAAAATTCAAAACAACATACAAAAATTTTCAAGCGATGGGACACTAATCCAAGAATGGGGTTCAAATAGCACAGACCTTGGAGGATTTACTGATCCAGAAGGAATCGCGATAGATTCTTCGGATAATGTGTTTGTTGCAGATTTAGGAAATCTACGAGTAGAAGAGTTTAGCAATAATGGCACATTTATCAAGCAATGGAATTTTCGTTCTCAAGAAAATGGACAGTCTATTGTTCCCGCTGATGTAGCAATTGATAACAATGGAAATTTGTTTGTCTCAGATGAATATGGTCACATTGCACAATACGACAGCAATGGAGCCCTTGTTAAAAAGTGGGGCGCTCAGGGAACTGACAGAGGGGATTTCATATTTTTGCATGGAATTGCTTTGGATGTCAAAGGAAATGTGTATGTTGCAGACAGTGGAAATCACCGAGTCCAAAAATTCACCAGAGATGGAACATATCTTACTCAATGGGGATCAAACGGAATGGAAAGCGGATTTCTCAATTATCCATATTTGATATCGGCGGATTCTAAAGGTAATAATGTATATGTCGCAGACAGTGGTGGAAGAATTCAAAAATTCACAAGCGATGGAATGTTCGTTACAAAATTTAACACTCCTTACAGCAATTATGGGCAAGTTGGTGATAAACCAGAATTGTATATTGACTCTGAAAATAATTTATACATCACAGATCCACAAAATGAGAAACTAGATAAATTCAAGAGCGATGGTACCTTTGTTAAACAATGGGCGTTAGCTAGTTTTAACTTTACAGTTCCGTCATCTGTAACAAAGGATTCACATGGTAACATCTACATCTTAGACAGGTCAAAGCAAGAGATCTCAAAATTCACTGAAACACAGGATGGAAACCTATCCCTAATTACAAAATGGGATACCTATGGCAAATTGATAAAACAATACTTGAATATTGCAAGAATAACAGCAGATAGACAAGGAAATTATGTATATGCCTTAGGTATTGGAGACAAGGTCCAAAAATTCACAAACAATGGTACTTTTGTATCTGAATGGGGCTTTCAGGGAAGCGGCCCTGGCCAATTCCAACAACCTACCGATATCACAACAGACGATCTGGGTAATGTGTATGTGGTTGATAACGGAAACTATAGAATACAAAAATTCTCTGATAATGGCACATTTTTAACAGAATTTGGGACCTATGGTTTTGAAAGTGACCAACTCTTAGGGCCGTTAGCTGTAGCTGCAGATTCATCAGGCAGTAAGATATTTGTTGTTGATGGTAATACAAACTCAATCAAGACATTTTCAAGAGTTGCAATGGTGCCTGAATTTCCTATTGCTTCAATTTTCATTCTTGCCGTTGCCGTAGGAATGGGTCTGGTTTATCAAAAAGCGAATAGAAAACCAAAATAACTCATTTCTGAACTTGATATTTCATTGTGTACAATTTTTATCAAATCAACTTAATTAGGATCAAAACAAATACCCTATATCATGAAAAAGGAGTCTGCGTATGGATATGCAATACTTGGCCTTCTGGTTCTTGCTTTAATTCCAATTTTATCAATACCAGCCTTTGCTCAAGTAACTCTTGGAAACATGAGTATGAGTTCTGTTGGAAAACTTCCAGTAAGGACTATGGTTACAGGCACAGTAAGTGATGGCTCAGAAAAAGTCATGATTACTACAGCACCACCGGTTGCTGACCAACCGCTCTCAATACAGGTAGACTTTGCTTATGCAAACGGAAATCCAGTACAACACCAAAATTATGAGATTGAGGCAATTCAAGATGGACATAATGTTCTTTCCAATACTGCAGGTCACACTCATACTGGAACAGATGTACAAAGTACGTCTGCATTATACTCCACTAATCCAGTAAATGTCAAAGTAACGCTTATGGGCGTAGGGTTACCAGGAACTGACCCAGCCACGTGGACTGGTCCAAAAGGTGCTGCAGTAATATTTAGTGTAGTCCCAGAATTTGGCAATCTTGTATCCATTATTCTTATAGTTGCAATCGTTGCAGTGATATTTGGTTCAAAGTCTGGACTGTTTTTGAAAACCTAGAGCTCTCAAATTTTTAGCATCTAGTCATCATTTAGGATTATTCCAACTCCCCCAGTGTTATTGAATTTGGAAGTTGATTGTGCGAATCCTACTTGTCCCGATTATTATATTGGTATAATTTTAGGTTCCACAATGTCATCAATTGTATTTTTTATTTTTACTCAGGAAATCGTAGTGCAAACATATTCTTGTCATATTTGACATTGATCTTTTTGCCAAACAGTTCCTCAAAGATCAACTCAAGGATAGTTTTGTTGTATAATGACCAGTTTTTGCCTAGCTCATGCTTCATAACAAATGTGTGAATACCTTTGTCTTGCATGTGGCTTACCTGAACACAAGAATTTAACATCTGCATTTCAAACCACGCCATAAAGGAATTGACATCAGTTTCACCTTTCATAAAGAGTACTGCATCACGTACTTCGTCTTTTCCAATCTTACATGCAATTTCAATGATTTCCTCTTCTTTCAAGTTATTGAAAATTTTTACAAAGACTGATTTATTGAGATTCACCACCCCCAATCTAGATTGGAAAATATCCCACTCGAGAAATTTCTTTAAAGCCTGAGTTGCAAGTGTATTTGTATTTATTTGATGGCTCTTTGCTTCCTCATGTAATTTGTCTATAAGATCCTGGTCAAACCTAAATGTAATAGTAGTAGTTTTTTTCTTACTAATTTCTTCCATGTTGAATATAATGTGTTTTGAATATATAGGAAATGAGGAACATTGGTAGTGAGTCTATGATATCTAGTTGTGTTACAATGTGTACCTAGATAATTTATGTTGGGATTGGCTATCTATTACTATGGTAGAAATCAAAATCAAGGCTCAGATTGATGTACCACTAGAAAAAGTCTGGGAAGTCATTTCCAAAGTAGATGATGATCCCAAGTTTTGGAATCTCACCAAAAAAATAAGAAACATTTCAAAAGAAGAAGGAGCGATAATACGCGAAGTTACTCTTGGCAAGGATGAAAAGTGTCAACAAAAGATACTTCTCATGCCAAAAGAGGCAGTACATGTAACTTGGAACAAAGGAATGGTTACTGGAACAAAGGATATCATATTGACCCCACAAGGCAATACGACACTAATTGAAGTCCAGATGAATTACAAAATATCTGGTCCGGCACGCCTATTTCCTAGAACAATTTCGGAACAATTGCAGATGGAAGCTGAGATTGCAGTGGACATGATCAAGGAAAAAGCTGAAGGAAGACAACACGAGATTCCTATGGAAGAACGTAAATCTTGGGCTGACCTGATACGTGGATGAGAAAAATCTAGGAGATTTTATTCTCACAGTTTAAAATTTTCTTTAATTATTTTGGATGACATCGACAAAACAAATTTTCGTTTTGATCAAATTAATCTGGAAAAGAATTTTAGTTATTTTCAATCAATCCGGATGCTATTTGAACTCTTTCCAGTTTTGGAAACATCTGAACAATATACTATAAATTAAATAATGAAAATTTTCTTTATTCTATGACAATTCCAATAATTATTTTGATAAGATAAAATAAAATTGAAAGACTTGGAAAGTTCAGAATTATTATGTAGCAACGCTTTTAAAGTTAAGCTAGTTTTCAATGGCTAGGTAGGGCCATTTGAAAAAACTTTTCCTGATTCCAATAATTGTTGCGCTAGTTGCTATTGTAATACTACTTCCTCATGATGTACACGCAGCAACAAACGCAAACTTGTTTGTTTCTGCTGAAAATTCCCAGTACAATAATTACTTTGCAGGTCCACAGGTTATCCAAGTGGTTGTAGCTGATCCTGATATAAACAGATTAGACCAAGCATATGGTGAACCTATAGTGACCATCAATGGTAAGAGACTGAGAATGGCGCAGGCAACAGACGGTAATTGGTATGCATACTTTGCAGATAGAAATCAAGCAATTGCAGCATCAAACACTGCCGCAGTTTCTGGTAAAGGCCTCAACTTTGGCGGATTCTGTAGTTCCACCAGTTCATTTAGCCCAAAGTCAGGTGTTAATTATGCAGACGGAAAAGGATTCACAATTGCAAGAGGTGGATTTGGTTCACTTAATCATACTTCTGGAACTATAACATCAGCTTCTCTTCCCATATGTACAAATGTTGTTGGTACACTTACCGCAGGACAGATGGAACATGTTGTAAGACAGAACAAAACCCTGAATACTAATTTTGCTGGATTCGCTGCATCAGATACTTATGAAAATGTCTGGCCAGTAATCCAACTATATGATTTCTCAGGATTCCCAACAACAGTAACTGTTGACTATCAAAAGGCTGGAGGTGATCAAATTGTTACCCTAACATTTGACAGGATTCCAGGTAATCTGATCTCTACGACTCTAGATAGAACGGCTTATCCACAAAACTCCCAAGTATTCACAACCATAAATGACCCACAGCTTAACATTGACCCAACCGAGGAAGACTCGTGGACGTGGGGTGCATCTTCTACAAATAATACACTGTATTATGAAGCATTCACTCGTAACGGTGTACCAGATTCTGATGGTACCTTAGGTATGCAGAACCTCATAGGCAACCTGACCACATTCATGTTCAACCACAACGTTAAGCTCACAATTACTCCA
>CAZIHN010000030.1:0-16221 GCA_964538845.1 uncultured Nitrosopumilaceae archaeon
AAAATTAACAAAGGTATTGCAATTTTAACATTCATTAGACTTGATTTTAATACAGGCTTCTATTTATCAATTATTTTCCATGTTTGGAAAATGAAAGTAATGTTTAATTGGTAACAAAACGGTTTATTCAAAAGATATTCAGTTCTTACTGGTGTTTGTATTTATTTAAAAACGATTTACAAACCTTATTTACAAATTTATGGTAGTATTTTTCAAATGAGTACTCCCAAACTTCCGCTTTCATTAAAATTTTATGGCATTTCTCCATGGGAACTCGAAGTCGTGTACAGTTTGCTTCACAGTCTTTTTACTGTAGAAGAATATCCAGACACAGAACCAGAGGAAGATTTTACAACCATGATAGAGATTACTTTTCCACTTGATTTCAACGATACCTTTTTCAAATGGTTTGGAATGCCACGATGGAATAAACTAAAGGGCATACTAAAGGAAATAAAGCGAAGAAGAGGATCCGGTAATAGTTTACGTGTGTATATCAAGTTCACTGGGCAACCAAGTATTACATTTATTGCAGACCTAAATGACAGGAATTCATTTGATTCGGCTATAGACAAAATTGATTTCGTATTAGAATTAATTCCATATCACTTTGATCCACAGAAGATTCCAAAGAGTATCACACAAGTATTTTACCAATTTGACGAGATGATGGGAAAATGGAATATTGATTATGCCGTAGCAGGTAATGAAACCTACCTATACTCAAAAAATGAATGGAAGATTACTTGATCTCTTTTTCGAGAGGTTCGAGCATTGCGTGTAATTCACGATATTTCTTTTCAATGAAATCCAATGATTCATCTAATTTTTTTGATTTACCATACTTGTACCGTATTAGTTCCCTATGTCTCCAAAAATTCTTACCCTCTCCAAGAGACATGGTACTAAAATAATCAGGACCTTTCATGTTATCTGGTATCTTGATGTTATAAGGGAAAAGGAATTCTGCCATGAACCATTCATCACCATCAGGATAATCTGAACCCGTTTCAATATCAAAAAATAGATGAAGTAAATTATTTTGCATAAGACCATCATCAAGGATTGTAGGATGTTTAACGTTTGATTTTTTGAAATCCAGTTTCAGAAGACTTGGTTCGAAATATCCCTTGATTATGGATTTTCTAAATATTATGTTTACCTCTCCCAGATTCAATTCAGAATTACTCTTCTCTAAAGCATGCTAATAACTTATATCATTACCGGTATCATTGCATGCTTCACATCAACTTATCCATTCGTGTTATACTCTAGATTTCTAGTGTGTCAAGTATTTTGGAAATGTCTGTAATCGGTTTGGTGCCTGAGGAGATCTCTTGGTTTGCAGGAGAATTTTCAAGATAGTTTGGTATCCTTTCAGCCATCCTTTGATCGTAAGATGCAATTATTTCATTTTTATAGAATATTCCAGTTGGGATCTTACTATCCCATTCATTAGATTTGATTAAGGCTTGAGTGAGTTTTTCATTTTCTTCTTCTGGGGAGTCAATATGAACAACAGGATCATACCCTGTGTCTTCTAGTTTATAGATTCTAGGTCTTGGCTTATCTGTAATTTCATCAATATTATCCATTCCTGAGAACCAATCTCTTGTGTTTATATCATTGTAAGTAGGACAAGGTTGTAGTACATCAAGAAATGCAAGACCCTTATGTCTTACTGCAGCTATTATCAAATCCTTAAGCTGTCTCACATCATAGGCATAGCCTCTTGCTACAAAGGTAAATCCGCTGGCAACAGCTAATGCGATTGGGTTTACAGACTGGTTGACGTTTGGTTCTGGGAGCGACTTGGTTTGAAGACCAAGCTTAAGAGTAGGAGATGCTTGTCCCTTAGTTAATCCGTATACACCGTTGTTAAAAATAATGTAAGTCATATCCACGTTTCTTCTTCCAGCTGCAACAAAATGTCCTGCCCCGATTCCTAAACCATCACCATCACCGCCGGCTGCTATTACAGTCATTTCTGGATTCGAAAGCTTTGCTCCTTGAGCAAATGGTAATACCCTACCATGTAACGTATGAATTCCATACACGTTAATGTAATGTGATGTTTTTCCTGAACAACCCACTCCTGAAAATATTGCAGCTTTGTGTCGTGGAATTGCCATTTCAGCTAATGCCATTTGAATTGCATTTACTATACCAAAATCTCCGCATCCAGGACACCAATCATTGTGAACCTCTGTTTTATAATCCGCAATATTAGACGCCATATGTTAATACTTGCCTCCTTTCAGCTTTGTTGTCCATAATTTTTTTGATACTATTATAGAGCTCAGTGCACGTCATTGGTCTTCCTGTATATTTTAAGATGTAATAGTCTACTTTTTTGTCTAGATGTTCATTTAATAATGAACCTAACTGAGCTGAATGGTTTGCCTCGATATCTATTATGGTCTTTGCATTTACAATCAGAGATTGAATAAATGCAGTAGGAAATGGATGTAATAACTTTAATTGTACGAATCCTACTTTGTAGCCTTCATTCTTGAGGATCTCAAGAGCATCCAAAATTGGACCTTTTGTAGATCCCCAACTTAGAATACAAAAATCTGAAATTCCGTAATTTACTGCTTGATCTTCTTTTGGTATTTTTTCTAATGCAACCTCCAGTTTCTTTGAGCGCTTATCCATTTTGTATACTCGATTTACTGGATCTTCAGAAATATGACCAGTTTCATCACTTTCATCTCCTGTATTCCAAAAAATACCCTCCTCAAGGCCAAGTTTTGATCTGGGAGAAATCCCGTCTTCAGAATAAACAAATCTTTGATATCCTTCCCTCCCTTTTTCCATTAGTTTGCCTCTTTCTATCAGCATTTTATTTGAATCAAACCTTCTCACAGTGGCAACTGTGCTAGCAATAAATTTGTCCATCATATGTATTACCGGCAATTGAAATAGTTCAGCGAAATTGAAACACTTTGCAGTATCATAAAATCCCTCTTCAATGTCACCTGAAGCATAAACAATTCTTGGAAAGTCTCCATGTCCCGCATGTATAGCAAATTGCAAATCATCTTGACCATGTCTTGTTGGAAGGCCTGTTGAAGGACCGCTTCGTTGGTATAAAGTTACAACAATAGGAACTTCATTAATTCCCGCCCATCCAAGACATTCAGCCATAAGCGAGAAACCTGGACCCGATGTACTCGTTGCAGATCTTGCTCCAGTCAAGGCAGCACCAATCACCATCCCAATCGCAGAAATTTCATCTTCTGTTTGTACAACTATTGTGGATCCAGGTCGATTATTTTCAACATCAAATATACCATTTGATTCCAAGAAAACACTCTCATCAGATGCGGGGGTAATTGGATAATATGATTGAAATCTACATCCGCATGCTATTTTTCCAAGACCTGTTGATTGGAATCCTTGAACCAAAATGGTAGGTTCTTCTTTTGCAAGGGCAGATAATTGTTGTTTAAATTTGGAATATTTCATTGTTGAATAATTGTAAGCGTAATTTGCAGCATGTTTATTCATTTGAGCAATCTCTGGTTTTCTTGAGAAAACAGATTCAACTGAATCAAGCAATGTATTTGGAGGAAGTCCTAATAATCCAACAGATAGTGAAACCGCAATAACATTCTGCATACGAAACATCCCACGGATCTTTGGATTCTTTGTCTCATTCGATAGATTTGCCAATATTTCCTTGAATGAAACTGGGTAAAGAACAACTCCTCTCTCTTTAGCTGCGTCAAGTGACCCTTGAATTGTCAGTGGTTTGTTCTTTAATAACAGATATTTTTTGAGACGTTCTTTGAAGGCGTCATCAAGTGTTGGAACCTCGTCAATTTTTGTGGCCAATAGATCAGATTCGTAAATTATTGCCCCATCATCAAATACATCATCTACATGTCTGAATAAAGTTTCAGCATCAAATCCAACAAGCATTGTAATACCATTCACATTTGATCGAATGGTTTTATCAGAAACACGAACTCCAAAGTAACTATGCTCACCCTTGATATTAGAATAATATTCCCTTTTTCCAAAAACTTGTAAACCGCAACCAGCACAAGCACCAGCAAAAATATTTGCTGCAGTTTCTATTCCTCCTCCCTGAGGGCAACCTATAACCCAAGTTAAATCAATTGAGGTCATGAGAAATCTAGACATTCACCAAATATTAATAGTGCTAAAATGTTGAAATCGAAATTATCCACCAGTTGCAGCATCAAACAGAGCACATTCACATTTATCACGCTCGCCACAAAATGGACAGACACAAACGCATTTTTCTATTGGGTTTCTACATTGCACACAAATAGCAAATTCTTCTTTGTGTTTCAATTGATTAAGGTACCATTGTTTATTATAAATGAGTTTTTGTATTTACTGAGCATGAAATTTTGTGCTAAACGCCTTCATTAAGTTAATTTTCTATCATAATATCTTTAAAATTGACATTTGTCAAACATATGTAGTTGAAAATTTTAGTAACTAGAAAACTTCACAAATTTGCACTAAAAGAGCTTAAGAAAAAATACGATGTGGAAATCCATAAAGGAAATCTACCTATATCAAGAAAATCGCTAATCAGAAAGATTAAGGATAAAGACGGCCTAATTTGTTATCCTTATGATTGCATTGATAGAGAAATAATTAGCAACTGTCCGAATCTTAAAGTTATTTCAACCTATAGTGTAGGTTATGATCACATAGATATCTTAGCTGCTAATCGAAAGGGAATCGTGATAGGATATACTCCTGAGGTGTTGACTAGAGCAACTGCTGATCTCACCATGGGTTTGATATTAGCTATTTTCAGAAGAATTCCAGAAGGTGATAAATTAATTCGAAATGACAAATGGAATAAAATACTAGGTCCCACTGAATTTCTAGGAAATGAACTTTCCCATAAGACGATTGGCATATTCGGCATGGGTAGGATAGGCAAAGCTGTGGCAAGAAGAGCTGCAGGGTTTGAGATGAAAATAATTTATTACAACCGAACTCGATTGTCAAAGAAAGAAGAACGAGATCTAAGGGTTAAGTATGTATCCTTGGATAAATTATTCAAAAGTAGTGATGTCGTAAGCATACATGTTCCTTATACATTAGAGACACATGAGATTGTAAACTTGCAATTGCTTAACAAAATGAAGAGAACTGCATTCTTGATTAATACAGCTCGTGGTAAAATAATAAATGAAAAGGATCTTATTCTCACGCTACGCAGGAAGAAAATTGCAGGAGCTGGACTTGATGTATTTCAGAAAGAACCCATTAATGCAAACCATCCTTTTGCAAAAATGAAGAATGTTATAATTCTTCCTCATACTGGAAGTGCAACTAGAGAAACTAGAAAGATGATGGCGGAGATAACAGTTAAGAATATTATCTTGGCACTAAGTGGAAGAAAACCAATTTATCAAGTTAAAGTATAACCTTATAAATTACAGCTCGATCAAGTCGTTTGGATCTATTCTGATACAATTAGTACCGACAGGTTTGAGGGTGTCAAAGTTGATAGCTCCTTTTGGAACTTTTCCATTCTCTTGAAGAACAATCAATCTTTTTGCAAACGTCTCTTTGTGTCGTTCGCAAGTAACACCGACCATAAATTCATCATTTTTTGATTTAATAGAAATAACATATTCTGGTGGCATTTGACAGTCTAGTCCTTCTTCTCGGATGGAACATCTTTCTGGAAGCACAGATTTTGCTGTCTAGTTTCAGATATTAAACTTAATCAGGACAAAAGTGAGTTTGTGAATATAATAACATATTTGAAGAAAATTAGGAATGAAGTAAGCTGTTCACACTCCCCTAAATTCATTCAATTGACCCGATATCCCATAGGTATTCAATATTTCGAGTTTTAAAATCCAACATACCCTTTTTTTGCATAGATTTTATAAGAAATGCCGAATAGGCTGGCGCACCTGTCGCCCCAGGAGAATTGTAATTTAGTATATGATATGAATTTGGACCCTCAAGTTCCAATACATCTGGTAGAAATTTTCCTCCCGGTGTTATAATAGGAGTCCTTACTCCAGCAGTACCGCGTTCTGTGAAAAATTCAGGTTTTACTTTGGGTATAAATTCCTGCACACGTTTGATCATGACCACTTTCGAAATAGAGCTTAACCATTCCTTTGCAACCAACTTCATAAAGTCAGGATTTAGTAGTAACTTTCTTGTATCACTTGTTACTACATCAGCAAGTTTAGAGATGAATGTTTCAATATTTCCCACATAGCCTGAGTAAGTTTCTGGACTTGGTACAGGAACCGCATTTGGTCCAATTTCACTCCTTCCATCAACTCTTACAATCCAATGCGGATCAAGAAATGGAAAATCAGGATAGTTTGGAACAGAGTATACATTTGTCTTTACTAAATCTGTAATTTCCTTTTGCGCGATCCAGTATTCTCCTCTAAAGTGTAGACTAGAATATTCATTTGCTACTCCAAACTTTTTTGCTATATCTAAAGAGTAACCTCCTGCACAATTAATGACAAACTTTGAACTTATTCGATCTTCATTTTGAAATGTGAGAGTTGGTTGTTCATTAATATTTTCAACCGATACTAATTTTTTATTCAGGAGAAATCTCGTACCATTTCTTTGAGATTCTATCTTTAATTTTCTTGTAAAAACTCCATAATCGACAACTGTATCTGACCTACAACATAATGCAGAGCGACATTTGATGTTTGGTTCCTTCTTTTTCACTTCACTTCCGTTTAACAGTTCTATGTTATCGTTAGACATCCCATTTCGTAAGCCCCAATCCATGTACCTCTCAAGGATTTTTTCTTGCTTCTCGTCAAGTGCAACCTCCATAGTACCAACCATCTTCCAAGATAATCCACTTTTTCGGGCAAAGCTTTTCCACATATCGTATGAGAGAAGTGTTGCCTTTGCAAACTTACCTTTCTTGTCAGGATTAAGATAAAATGGAGAATGAACAATTCCTGTATTGCGGCTGCTAGTATGCATAGCAACATCAGATTCTTTTTCAATTACAGCAATTTTTGCATCGTATAGACATGAAAGCCAATATGATATTGAGGTACCAAGTAATCCGCCACCTACGACTGCAATATCATAATTTTCCATTGATATCAGAACTAGTGTTAGATGATTTATTTAGATTGTATTCGCCTTGGGAGTGTTTTTAACCATAATTGAACTATTACTCTCCAATCAAGAAATTCTAGTAGTTGTATTTTTTAAAAATTTTTCATGAGATAATATTTTAGAGCGTTTTGGCATTTCTCCGAGTATATTTGGAACTGTTTTTTCATATTCTTCTGAAGATCCTGTTTTATTTCCTGTCTTTTTTAGATATCCTTCGTATTCTAAAACATCAATTACTGCCTTTATTGGTTGTCTATTTTCAACTAATCTAAGGGGTAGAAAATCATTTAGCTCTGCTTTATGAAATGGTTTGCTAGGAATTTGATTTAGAACAATTTGTAAAGGCGATTTTGGATTTGAAAGTTTTCCAAGTTTTATTCGTGTAGGAGTATCACTTCTGGTAAATATGTAGCACAAATAGTTGCCATCGTTGTTTTTATAATACAAATATGTTCCTCGAACTCCAAGAACTTCTTTTGATGATTGACGTTGAAATTCAAATTTGAATCCTTTAGGAATATTGGAAATATCTAATACTGCATCTTCTTTCTTTCCTGATTCTTCATATGAAGCCCAAGGAATAGGAAGGTATACAGGAATCATGAAATTCGAAAGCATGAAAGAAGAGTTTAACCTTCTTTTGGCCAAACGGACATATTCCTTTCTTTTATCAATTCCAATGTAGTTACGACCAAGTTGTTTTGCAATTTTGGTTGTTTGACCGCTTCCATTCATTGGATCAAGAACGGTATCATTTTGAAATGAATACAAGTTAATTAATCTCCAAGGAATTTGTTCTGGAAAAACAGCCGGATGATTAATTACTTTAGGAGGAACAGGAGTAATATCCCAGACTGATAAGGAAACTTGACGCTTCATTGCACGATTAAGAGGAAGTCTCTCTGTTAACGTGGTATCTAACTGCCTTTTTTCTTTTCCTTTTTGAAGAACTATAATATATTCATGCATGATGTTACTTCGATAATAGGTAGGCAATGGATTTTGAATAAATATGCCAAATCTGTTACCTGCTCCGTTTCTGCCAGCTGTAACTTTATTCCAAATTATCATATCTCGAAGATGCCAACCTTCTTCAGAATTTTCTTCTTTCACAAGTCTAGAAATTAATAAGCTTGGCAATGGTACCAGAATTCCATTATCAATCTCATCTCCAATTACTATACAACAAAAGCCTCCCTTTATGGTAACTTTTTCTACCTCTGAAAATATTTTTTCCATTTCATCAAGATATGATTTTGTTTTTAATTCAAGTTCTCCTCGAAATCGGACTTTTTCGTTTCGTTTAAGATTTTTTACATGAGTAGAATAATCTATTGCGTTTCTATAGGGAGGAGAAGTGATTGTTAAGGCTACGCTTTCGGGTCTAATATATTCACCTAATTTCGTACTATCTGCAGATATTATATCATTCAAAATATACTTCTTATTTGACATCAAAATTTCATTCTCAGTTCAGCTTTAAAGCTTTTTCGTTAGCAGAAATCTATTATTCATAATATATTTCAGATCTTTATCTATTGATAAGATAAGTAAATGATCTTTCTTCTATATTTTGTTAATTTCTTGACAAGTTGTTTCTTCCAATCTCTTTCAAAAACTCTCCAGTATTACTAGAAGAAATTTGTATGCCATTGCTGTGAAATAGATCAAGTGATCGTATTGAGATCCAAACTCAATTAAGGCGCCGGGAGAGAGATTTGAACTCTCGAACCCTTGCGAGTACGCGCTTTATGGTTACTAATTTCCAGGCGCGCGCCCTACCAGGCTAGGCGACCCCGGCAACAATTCGCCTAATCATTTTCGTTGTAAGGTAGACCATATATTACTGTAAGAAATGTAAGAAATGATTTTTGAATTACAATCCTCTATTGAAAGTTTATTTTATACGAATAGATTGATAACTCCAAAATCTCACTTTAGAATGTTTATTGTTACAGACCTTTCCAACACAAATCCTGCATCTTGTAAAGTACTCGAGATAATTTTATAGCGTCCTTCAAATACTTTGCTACCATCAGTCTTTGTTTGGTTCCAGACAAAAGTTTTTTCCTCTTTAGGTTCCAATATAGATATTACCTGTTCAGACATAGGTGAAAAAATAACTGTTCCATCAAGTCCTAGAATTCTCAATCCTAAAGAAGAGCCTGAAAATTTTAACGGTATTGTTCCAGAGTTTATTATCTTAACATTAATTGATTCCCCAATATTGTAGGTTATTTTATTTGGAATAATCGTTAATGACGGTCCATCTTGATAAACAAGAAGTGGCAATTGATTCGATATCTGAATTAGATATAAGCCCAATAATCCAGCTGCTGCTACTCCAACTGTAAAGAAAATGGCAGCACCTTTAGGGATCAACTTGAGGAAGCTAGATGTGATTCCTTTTTAATTGTTAACCACGGGTTTTGATCTCCAACTTTTTGGATAGGTGTTTGGTGCCATTATAATCCTCTTGATTTTGAAGGCAAATCCCTTGGTATTTTCCATTATTTCATTCTCAGCCAATATGGATTCAGCAAGAGCCACGACTTCACCTTTTTGGGTATATACTCCAACCAGATCACCACGGTTTAATCCACGCGATATCTCCAAAATCCCAGGTATTGCAAGTTGAGCTCCGTGGCATAAAGCATCAACTGCTGAATCTCTAATCACAACAGCCTTAATTTCGCTGAGAGTATTTTCAATTGGCATTAGGAATCGTCGAAGTTTTGATTCGTCATTTTTTTCTTTCCACTTGGCATATGCATCAACAAGATCATGCATTTTTACTAAATTAGAATCCTCAGTGAATTGTCCAACTTTTGTTCTTCTAAGTTCAATCATTGTTGCACCTTGGCCCAGAATTTCTCCCATATCATAGAAAATCTTTCTTACATATGTCCCTGACTCGCACAGAATTCTTAAAAGAAGAAGTCTTTCTTTTTGTTCAACAACTTCTATTTCATAGACATTTCTTATCCTAGTTTGTCTGGATACTGCAGATCTTTGTGGTGGTTTTTGGTAAATCTTACCTGTGAGTAGTTTCAGCACCTGCTCCAATTTTTCATTTGTGGGTAGTGAATGCATTCTTCCTAGAGCATGATATTCTTTTGACCCAAGTAAGAGCACAATAAGAGCCTTTGTCGCCTCTCCTAGTCCTATTGGCAATACTCCTGAGACTTGAGGATCAAGCGTTCCACTATGACCTGCTTTTTCAACGTGCAAGATCTTCTTCACCCATGATACTGTTTCATGACTTGTTGGACCATTTGGTTTGTCCAACAAGATAAAACCATAGTCTAACAGTTGTTCGATTGATCTTTTATCAACGTAAGTTCCATACAGATCGTTAGTGATATCTTGGTCTATCACTCTAAGATCTTTAAGTTGTTTGAGAGTCATAATAATTTTTTACTGCGTTTCTTGCTTGTTCAAGGACTTGATCTGGTCCAAGCTCATCCGTATCAATTACTTTATTAAAAACGGTAAGGTCATGACCAAAATCAAACCCATAAAGTTTCTTGTATAGCGATTTATTTTCATCAAATCTTCTTTTAACTATCTCGAGTGCATTAGTTATTGAGATACCATCTCTTTTTGTCATCCTTTTTGCACTGTTTTCATAAGATCCTGCTAGCCAAATCTTAACCCCGTCTTTGACAAGCCAGGGAAGAGTATAGCTTGTTATTACTACATCATCATTTAGAAGAAGCTTCTTCAGTTTTTCATCAACTTCTTTGTCGAATTCCGAGTTACCTCTTCGAATATTCAGAAAATCCATGCCACTATTGGTATCCCAAAAGTCATCTCGGTCTGTCTCAAAGCCCTGGTCTTTAGCCATCTCTTTCAATACGTCGCCTCCACTCAAATATTTCAAGTCAAATTCTTTAGCAAGACCCTTCGCGATTGTAGTCTTACCAATGGCTGGTGGACCAGAAATTATTACTGAGCGAAGCAATTTAGCTTGTATCCATTGTAGTCTTCGTAAGTCTCATTATAATCCCACTAAATGAGGCAGAAGAAAGGAAGTACCATGCCCAGAAATATAGATCGTTTACATGTTTACAAACTTGAGGTTGTGATACAACTTTTTCTGCTGTGCAAGTTAGTTGAAAAAAGTCTCCAGGTACAAAGTTTAGTGGTATAGGTGATACAGCTACAGTATAAGAAAACAGTGGAGGAAGTACAAAGTAGAATATCAGAATCAAAGGCAAGAACGTTATCATCATAGGTCTCATGTTCATCTGCATTACCTCCATGTTCATCTTGTTCATATAGGCCGATTTCTTGTTGATCTCGTTTATCTTTTCTTGATCTTTTGATCTGAATGCTGCCATCCTTTCCTTTTGCCAAGCCTTTGTTTCTTTGAGCAGTCTTTTGAGCTTGTCATGATCAACCATTTTTCGCTTTATGACGGCATTAAATAAATTGAGGCCAATTGCGATAAACATAATTCCAAATGCAGATGGAATCATACCTTTGATTATTGGATTAGCACTTCCCAAAGGTCCTCTATTTAGACCAGGGATTTGGAGAACTACTGAATTAATAAAATCAAAGATGAGATTATGTTCCATTATTATACCCCATACCATTTATGATTCCTCGTGCAGCTTCATCAACTTTACCTTCTGTATTAAGAATCATTTTGATAGGCGAACCACAAAGGATCGAACATGTAGATAACATTGCACTTGTAACATCGAGTTCTTTCTTAATGGCATCAATTGAGACAATATCTCTAGTTCTAGTAGAGTCTTTCATTCTACGATTATAGATCTCTTCAGGTCTTGCAGAAATCATAATGAAACTATCAGGATTTAGTATCTCTAGAACATTATGTGGTAGACCAGGATAGAATCCCTCCTTTGTCGAAATGAATGCATGAGTATCCACTATCACTGCTTCGTCAGAAATGGATGCTATTTTTCTGGCTGCTGTAGATTGCAGTTCCTTTTGCTCCTTCACAGAAAGTTTTCTCAAGTCATCTCTGCTTTGTAGACCTCTCTTTTTGGCTTCCTCAAACATCACAGTTCCAAAAATTGAAACACTTACACTAATTTTTTTTTCTTTCAACAATTCCACCACTCGTGATACGACTGTTGTTTTTCCAACACCAGGAATACCAACTATTATTACTCGCTTACTTTCTGCCAAGCAATGACCCCAGAGCAGGCATTACCTCTTCGACTCTTTCCCGAACAAGTAAGTTGTAATAGTTTATCAGAATATCTACTGTCAATAACATACCTGTACCAGAGCCAAATGTTCCCAACACGTCAGAAGATCCAGCTAATAATCCAAGGATGATAGAACCCAGTATAGTTACTGAAGGAATATATTTTTGAAGTAAAGCCTCTACAGGTTGATTCGATCTTCTGAAACCTGGTATCTGCACGTCAGCGTCAAGTAAGTTTTTAGCAGCACTCTTTGCTGAAAGACCTCCAAGTTCAATCCATAATCTGCCAAACAAAACTACTATTCCCACCATAAACAGTATGTAAAGAACAGCTCTTCCAGGATCTAATGCAACTATGTCAAGACCACGAGGTGCTGTGACGTAGTAAAGAATACCTCCAGTTGGAGTAGATGGAGATGTGGGATCAAACATGCCCAAAAAGTTGAGGAAGGGATTAGCATTTCTTGGATTAAGATTGGCCCACATTATTTGTCCTATGAACACTGCATTAGCTGTCAGAGCTGATGCTAAAATTACTGGAATGTTTGAGACATACATTAGTTTTATAGGATAAACTGCAGAAAATCCTCTGTATTTTGTTGAAACTATTGGTATCTCTACCTTGATTCCCTGAGTATATACTAAGATCAACAAAACTCCTGCTGTGATGAATAGTCCAAATATACCCGGCAATTGATTAGAACGGAAAAAGAGATTGGTGTAATCATTATGTATGATACCACTAAGAATGTTTGCAAACACTCCTACTGGCCCTCCATCACCAGCCGGAATTGGACTGAACAAACTCCATACTACCTGCTGAGCCGCACCTGCGGCTATAAAGAGACTAAGCCCGCTCCCTAGTCCCCATCCCTTTTGAACTAACTCATCTAATAACATGATTATAACAGAGGCTCCAATAAGCTGTCCTACTAGAATAAATCCAGCCTCATGATTTGGTAACCTCGAACCATAAACTGCCATGCCATATAGAGAGGATTCTGCCACGATTACAATGTAAGTTACAATCTTAGTTGCAGTCTGATAGAGCTCTCTATCCTCTGGCTTTTTGAAATCAAGATGAAATATCTCAGAACCCTTCAAAAGCTGCATCAAAAGTCCTGCTGTAACTATAGGACCAATTCCGAGTTCAATTAGTGTCCCTTGTTGTGAAGCAAATATCACTCGAGCGAACGCAAGAAAATCAAAAGCAGGGGTAGTTGCACCGTAAAGAGGTGTTTGACCCATAATCATGTAAATAAATAATGCAAGTCCACACCACATCAAACGCACATGTAATGGAATCTTTTTCTTAGGTTTTGGTACTTGCGGTATGTAAACCTCAGCCTTAGAAATTATCGTTCTTAGAAAACCGGTAGGTGTTCCTTTTTCTTCGCTCAACCTACTGCTTGCACCTCGCCCCCAGTTTTATTGATTTTTTCTTTGGCAGAAGCAGAGAATTTTTCAACCCTAATAACGTAACCATTTTTAGTTGTACCTCCTCCTAGAAGTTTGTCATATCCTAATTCAGCAAGGTCTATCACTTTTTTGCTACCTTCCTGTTTGCCGAATTTTGCATAGATATCATCAAGATCTCTTACACTTACCCATTTTTTGACTAAATTTGGATGTGGTGGATGAGTAGAATCGTGACCAAAGTGATTTGGATCTGTTAACAGCATTTTTATAAAATGATGTTTGTGTAAACCTGACTGACCAAGCCCTCCTTTGTGACCACTTGCCCTGTGCTGACCAATCTGTCCCCAACCATGGTTTCTACTTCCTCTAAATTTTCTTGTTTTTCGAAGTCTGGTAGCCATTCTATATCATTAACCTCACTTGCGTTAGGAGTTCTTTGTGATTTCCCAAAATACCACCCTCTCCGTAGGTCCTCTTGGTACTTCTCTTAAATCCACCTTTTGGAGGAGCTAGGGCAAACCATGGCTTTAAAGGCTTTAATTTTGATAGCATTGCTGTCCCCTCTGCCAACGATTTTGCAAGATCATCAGAACTCTTGAAACCCAATTTCAAAATATCATCCGTGGTAAGTTTTTCATATCCCTCCTTTCGTGCCTTTTTTTCCAGTAGTTCTTTTGCAGTTGGTGCATCCACCTCCTGCCATGACACATAATGTTTAATTTTGTTAAGCATTCCTTTGGTGTTTTCTTTCTCCGGTATTATTGTAGCCCGAAATCTTTTGTCTAGGTGCAAAAGATCTAAGGTAGTATTTGCCCAATGTGGAACGTTAATTGTTCCTTTCATTCTAACTACTAAGAAAGCTTTTCCCATCCTGTATCAACCCTGACTAAATGTCTGTCTTAAACAGTTCAGGACAGCTCTTGATGTGGAAGTCATGGTATTGGTAGATCCTGAACTCTTTGTCCACGCATCCTTAAGACCAGCTAGTTTTAGAAGATTTCTAATATTTCCACCCGCTACCAGTCCAAGACCCCTTGGTCCTGGAATAATTTCTACAGTTACACTTCCACCTCTTCCTCTAACTTTGAATGGAACTGAATGTGATTTATCACACTTACATTCCCAGCTACCACACCCCAGCTTTACTGAGCTAACATTAAGATAGGCTTGATTTGTTGCCTTTTCAATCGCAATCCTCATCTGCTTCGATTTTCCTTGTCCTATTCCAAGCCAACCATTCTCGTCTCCTGCAGCAACAAGCGCCTTAAATCTTGTATATTCCCCGTTGGTAGTTTGTTTTTGAACAATCCCAACATCTATTACTTCAGTCTTAATTCCTGGAAGTAATTTCTTAATTATCCCCGACTCCTGAATTCTAAAACCATTTTCATAAATTTCTTTCATTGAAGTGATCTTGTCAGTTGCCACCAATGATCCAAGTTTTGTTCTAGGAGTCCATACCTGTTCTAAATCTTCTTTGTTTCTTGGTCTGTGGTCTGACCTGCTCATTTCGATTTGACCTCATTATCTATTACAGATTTTACTTTCTCTATTTCATTTGCTATTTTCAAATATTTTCCATTGATTCTATCTTCAGCAGGAAAAGTTTCTGCGTCTGCAGGCACTTCTAGTCCTGCATCAATAATTCCTTTCAAAGCTGCTGCAATTCTTTGAGTATATTTTCTAGTACCAGTATAAAGAACGGCATTATTGACACCCTTTCCAAGAGCTTTCTTACCTGCTAAATATCCTGTTAGATATGCTGCTGGTATACTTTTTCTCGATCCCTTCCAGCCTTTATTTAAAAGTAATCGGGAATGAGCCGATGACAAGACTTTATCTCCATCTAATTCGGGCTTGTGAATCTGTACCAATGTGTTTTCATTCGATATCTGCACTGTCACAAAGTCTCTCCTACCCATCAAGAGGTTCCTTCTTTTCTTGTAGTTTGTCTTCTCATTTCGCGACCTTCTTAATATTTGTGAATATGCCATATGTACTAACTCTATTCACAAAAAATTTTGGAGAAGCTCTTATAAACGTTAGACTCCAACCAAGGAAACCATTAGGGCCTTCTGCGCATGAAGTCTATTTTCAGCTTCATCCCAAACTGCTGATAATGGTCCATCGATTACTTCACTTGTTACCTCTTGACCTCTTTTTGCAGGTAGGCAATGCATGAAAATTGCGTCTGGATTAGCTCTTTTCATCAAATTTGAGTTTACCTGAAATCGGGGTAGAAAATCGTTCGTTCTGTCAGGGATTTGATGATGAATTGAAACAAATGTATCAGTAACTATAACATCAGCATTTTTTACTGCTGCCTGCGGATCATTAAGCAATTTGATATCTATGAATTTCTCGCATTCTTTGATAACATCTTGATTGGGTTCGTATCCTCTCGGGGTAGCAATACTGATATCTATAGAAGCCTTGGCACATCCATAAATCATCGAATTGCAAACGTTGTTACCGTCACCCACCCAAGTAAGTTT